>CAXGMX010000098.1:0-7646 GCA_964010955.1 uncultured bacterium | reverse complement strand
GTGGAAAAATACCTATTGAATTTTCTACCTGTTCTAACTGTTAAAGGAAATTAGAAAGCAATGATCCTGGGACTGGTAAGAATATAGCTGGTTATTTTTTGATTATTAGCATTATTTGGATTTTATTAAAGATGTGACCCTGCGAGAGAGCTATGATTGTTAACGAAAAACAAGTGAAATATATAAGTTTACTATATTGTACAATTTTCTTTATTCTTTTAGGGTGTGGGTCAACGCAATATTCACAGGTTTCAAGTGAAAACCTGGTTACCCCTATAGAATCCAACTCAGGTATAAATGAAGTAGAAAGGGAGATCTTGACAATTCGCGCAGTTTTGTTGGCAGAGCAGGAAAGGAAATTACTTAAAAATAAGAAAGAATTCAAAAAAACTTACAAAGTATCAACGGCAAGTTATTAAAGAGAGAGTAAAGATAGCTAAAAGACTTCTAAAAGAAAAACACAGAGAAGTAAAAGCTAACGTAAATAGAATATCTGAAATATTGCGAAACTTTGCTCTTTTAGAGTCTGGGATGACACTGGATCAAATGAGAAAATTTGGTTTTGATATGAGCTCTCACAATGTAGCTAAGTTTCCAGGGACTAAAGCATTATCACTCTGGTATACTGAAAAATCTATTATTCCTTCACCTCCTCATTTTTTTGGTGAAACAAAAGTTGACGAAAAAACTGTAAGTTTACTAAACGGTTATCGGTGGGAGGAAAAATATATGCCTTCTCCGAACAATGGCTCATTTTGGGCATTTGTGAATAACCGGAGAATAGAAATAGTTTTGGGGTATCATTATCAATTCGAAGCCTGGACTGGAGTAATTGATGGGAAAGAGATACTGATAACCGTAAGAAAAGGAGGTCCTCGCGCTGTATTTCAGAGTAAGGAAAAATATGAAACAAAGAAAAGCAAAATTTTAAAAATTTTCAGGAGTCCACTAGATATGGTGCCGGGTGTTTGATGCCTTTTAACCGCTTTTATCTAACAGGGAGCAGGTCATAATGTCAGTGGAATTCAGGAGAATGTAGAGAAGCGCGTTGATTGATATGAAGGATATTGAAATTCTATCAATCCTAAAGAAACAGAAACCAACTGAGTCCTAAAAGAATTTTAACTACCTGTTAAGAATGTTGCTGAATGTAACATAACTATCAATTACACGATACTCGAGAATAAGTCTTGATACGGCAAAGGCTTATGAGCAGCGATTTTTCTCTAAAAATGATGGTGTATTATCATGACTCAATCTCTCCAAGACCCTAATTACAAGACATAAAATAAGGTCTTACGATTGCTGTTGGGGCAACAGATGGGGAATTATTCTGAAAGTGCCCCATCAAACTATTCCCAAACCACACTCTCACTTTATTACCTCGTCAGCATATTTCATTGTTTGTGCAATCAAGTCAAAGTTTTTCATGTCAACTTCCTTGATCTTCTCCAGGGCCTCAGCCTCGGTTTTTCCTCCACGCATATGCCTTGCCAGCAATCTTTTCTCGCACCCCCCCTCCCTACTTCGATGTATATCTTCAGATCAATGATATCCTTAATCTCACGCCATCCTTCCATATCAGAAAACAGATAATTTCCCTCTGTAATTATTATCTTATGATGTGGTTCGATAGGCAGGGCATTATCAATAACATCATGGTCTTCGCGGGAATATACTGGAGCCTTTAAGTCTTCACCCAGTTTAATTCTATTAAGTATTAGAAGATAACCTTCCACATCAAATGTTTCCGGAGCGCCCTTTGCAGAGATAAGGCCTGATCTTTCAAGTTCGATATTTTTCCTGTGAAAACCATCCATAGGAAATATCTGCGCCAGATAACTCTTCGCTTTAGAATTAATCAACTCTTTTAATCTGTCTGCAAATGTAGATTTTCCTGACCCGGGACCACCTGCGATACCAACAATAAATCTATTAGAAGTGTTTACGTTAATTTTCGAAAGAATAGTTTCGGAGATATACTCTAAATTATTTGGAATTGTCATAAACCCATCAGAGGAAAAAAACGCAGGCTAAAGCCTCAATCCCTCATAAAAAGTTTGAAGTTTAAAGTGTCTAAAGTTAAGAAGCAAACAAGAAACCCGTCTTTTGCTTTTGACCACAGTTTCCCTTTGCGTTCTTAGCGCCTTTGCGAGAAACCCGCCTTTCGTCTTTAACCTCAGTGTCTATCTGTGTAAATCCGTGGCTAAATTATATGTTTTCTTCTTTTGTTGTGAAATTAGACCTGACCATAGCCAGAAAGCAGGCTGCTGAGATACCCGCCGAACCAAATATCATACACATCACCATGATCTGGTATCTTGCGGCTATAAACGGAGACACTCCGGACAGAATCTGGCCTGTCATCATTCCGGGCAGGGAAACTATCCCTACTGCAAGAAGGGTATTGGTAATAGGGATAAGGGAAGCGCGAAGTGCGATAATACGTGCCTGTTCATATGGAACATTCCTTTCAGTCTCTGCCTCCAGCCTTTCTACTGCAAGGCTGACACTATTCATCGCATTAGCGAAAATTATCCCTGCAAGAGGGATGACATAACTTGGCAGATACCACGGGCTCAGATTGAGCACACCCTGTGTTATCAGTAATAAGATTATGCCTCCACCCAGTAAAATAGAACAAAATGATTTCAGGTATAATTCCCTTCGAGGGATCTTCTTTGTATGCAAGGCAATCCAGCTTGCTGTAAACAGCATAACAGCCAGGACACCAATAACGATCAGGGAACTGTCAGATTTAAAAATAAATACCAGAAAATATCCTATCAACAGAAGCTGGATAAGCATCCGGGCAAGGGCGTAAATTGACCTTTTGTAACCAATGCCCCATCTCCAGACAATTACAACAACCACTATGGCCGGGATGAAGGCTAATATTAAATTTGTAAACGGTATTGTCTGAATTGAATTATTCATAACTAATAGATGAAGAGGAGGCCTACTTCCTGATATACATACCCTCGCTGTCTGGAGAACATAGTTTAAAGCCAAACTTTTCATACAAAGCAGGCACATCCGCAATCAATGAGATGTAAGAACCTTCAGGAGCTTCCTTGTCCAGATATGTCATGATTGCTTCCATTACAGAGCGACCAAGCCCCTTTCCCTGATATTCCGGTTCAACCGCAACATCCACTACTTCATAATTGCAGCCGCCATCACCTATAACACGCCCCATACCTACTACTTTCTCGCCATCGTATACGGTTACCGCAAAAAGACTATTGGGGAGTCCCAGCTCAACAGCTTTACGTGAGCGGGGACTCAGACCGGTGTTCTTCCGCAGCCTGAGATAGGAATCAATATCCGGAATATGGTGTTTAATTTCAAGCATAGTTCAATCTTATTCATCTAAATGATACCACTCAGGATTTTCAAGCCAGTCAGCAGGTTGTGAAACAAAACCGATTATATTTTCAAGTAGAACACAATGATTTTTCTCTTCCTCTGCCAGCTTTAGAAATATTTCCTTTCTATGCGGATCTTTCTCTTCATCAGCTCTTTCAAGATAAAACTTCTGGGCATCTGCCTCGACTTTCAGTGCCTTCTTATAAAATTCGGCCTGTGAGATATCAACATCAAAATCTTTCTCCTCTTTCATTTTCACAAAAATATTTTTACATTTGTTAATACCTCAGTATCCGCCGAAAATTCTGTTTTGTCATTATTCTGCATATCCAGAATTACATTATAATGTTTGGCTTCAGCATCTGCCATCATAGTCAGTATATTCTTAAGCCCCTTATTATTTGTTTTATTCATCATATCAAGGTAAAAATGCCTGCCATCCACTTCCATTTGCATTGCGTATTTATATATATCCATTTTAAAACCCTTCTTTTAAGTTTTCTCAAAAAATACGAATCTACTAATGTAGATTAGTTTACCTGGATTTACATATTCTCAATAATCTTCTCACCGAACTCTGAGGTAGATACCGTAGTGGCTCCTTCCATAAGTCTTTCAAGGTCATAGGTAACGGTTTTCTTCTCTATGGCCCCGGCTATCCTTTTGTGATAAGGGCATCAGCTTCTTTGAAGCCGATTGTGTCCAGCATCATTGCTGCGGTCAGAATCAGGAACCGGGGTTCACCTTGTTCTGGCCTGCATATTTTGGTGCAGTGCCATGGGATGCCTCGAAGACAAATCTGTCCTTCGCCATGTTTGAAGAGGGTGCAAGTCCCAAACCTCCTACCTGAGCCACAATAGCATCAGAAAAATAGTCTCCATTCAGATTTGGCATTGCAAGTATGTCATACTCTTCCGGCCTGGTCAGGACCAATTGCAGCATAGCATCCGCTATTCTGTCTTTTACAACAATCTTACCATCCGGTTGAGTGCCGGAATATTTCTCGTATAGCTCGTCTTCGGTTATTGTATAGTCTCCATACTCTTCTCTGGCAACTTCGTATCCCCAATTCCTGAAAGCTCCCTCGGTAAACTTCATTATGTTGCCTTTATGGACGAATGTTACACTTTCCCTTTTATGTGTTATTGCATAATCCAGGGCCATCCTTACCAGCCTTTTGGTCCCTGCGATTGAGATGTTCTTGATTCCAATCCCTGAGTCATCACTTATTTTGGTATCCATGTTTGAATTGAGAAAATCGATAACCTGTTTTGCCTCCTTGCTTCCCTGCTGCCACTCAATTCCGGAATACACATCTTCAGTGTTTTCTCTGAATATGACCATATCCACTTTCTCCGGATGCCTGACAGGACTCGGAGCTCCCCGGAAATAGCGGATGGGCCTTACACAGGCATAAAGGTCCAGAACAATCCTCAGCGTTACGTTAAGAGATCTGTGTCCCTTACCGACAGGTGTAGTCAGAGGCCCCTTCAGGGCGACATGATAATGTTTGATCGCCTCTACCGTGTCTTCAGGTATAAGCTCACCAAACTTTTCGTCAGCCAGCCCACCTGCATATACCTCATACCATGCAATCTTCTTCTGTCCTGAATATGCTTTTTCCACTGCTGCATCAACAACCATCCTGGTCGTATTCGTTATGTCCGGGCCAATCCCGTCTCCTATGATAAACGGTATGACGGGGTTATCAGGTACTATAAGTTTTCCATCTTTAACCGTTATGGCTTCACCTTCAGTCGGTGGTGAAAACTTCTTAAATTTTATCATCATTCACCCTTTCTATTTGTACTAAATTAGTATTGTAAGTGGATCCTCCGCCCATATCTGCCAGTCTGTCCGGCGTTGTCTGGTTGCTGTTGCAGCCGCCGGGTCTCCTTTGACCTTAACCAGCTTACCGTCTTTTACGTACGAAATTATTCCGCATGTATCAGGGCAATCGTGTGGACAGACACTTCTTAGTTCTTTGTTCATTTTTATTTGACTGAATACGATAACTTTCTTTTACTGTGAACGAATACTAATCATAACAATTCGTTGCCAACAAGTAAATAGAGCATGATTATTATTTTGTTGAAAATAAATCATTTTCTATGATAATTGGGTAATGGAAATTCAATACGAAAAACTTATTCTTACTGCTCTCCTTGCTGCAAAACGAGCAGGAGAAGCAATCCTTGATGTATACGGTTCAGACTTTGCGGTTGAGCAGAAAGATGATAAATCCCCGCTGACACTAGCGGACAAAAGGTCGCACGAAATCATCATGGATGTTTTAGAAGGGGCCATAACAGTTAATAATGGCACAGTGCCCGTTTTAAGCGAAGAGGGGAGAGGTATTCCATTTGATGAAAGAAAAGAGTGGGAATATTTCTGGCTTGTTGACCCTCTTGACGGAACAAAGGAGTTTGTCAAGCGAAATGGAGAGTTTACCGTAAATATTGCACTCATCCGGAAACACAAACCGGTTCTCGGCATTATCTATATACCGGTGAAGGATGTCTTCTACTTTGCTGCTGTAAATTTTGGTACATATAAATTGGAAAACAGCAAAAACCTGGTCGATAACTTATCAATAAAAGAGTTGTTAGATAAATCACAAAGCCTACCCTTAAACGATAGTTATGATCTTCCACTTACCGTTATTGGCAGCCGTTCTCATACATCCGAAGAATTCTCAGAATTTGTAAAACTATTAAATGAAAAATATGGAGAAGTTGAATTTATCTCTTCTGGTAGTTCGCTGAAATTCTGCCTTGTAGCGGAAGGAGGTGCCGACGTGTATCCGAGATTTGGCCCCACAATGGAGTGGGACACCGCCGCCGGTCAGGCAATTGTCGAACAGGCCAAAGGAAAGTAATAGATATTCAAACCAGGGAACCACTGAAGTATAATAAGGCTAATCTGTTAAACCATTTTTTATAGTAAGTGGACAAAAATTTCCATCTTGATTAACAATGTAACATTAGACTAAAATAATACTCAATAAGGTTGGGTGATTATTCATATGTATAAACAAGAGAACAAAACCATAGTAGTCAAAATTATACTATCTATTATCCTGGCAGCATTTTTATTGGTAAATGGCTGTGCCAGTACCAAAACCGGTCCACCACTTTCTAAAGATGAATTAAGGAAACTTGAAGAAGAGATTGAATTGCTGGCTACAGAAATATATATCAATGATTCAGTCATGGTATGGAAGAGTGGATTTAATGTCCTGAGCATCATGCCGGAGGGAATATTTAAGCAGCGTGCGGTGATAGGTGCATTAATCGAAGATAATACAGAAGATATTGCCGGGTTTTATAAGCTTCCAACAGAGGAGGGATGTGTTGTCATTGGAATAATGGACGGTTATATAGCAGATCTGGCAGGCATCCGGCAGGGCGATATTATAAAAGAGATAGACGGGAAAAAGATAAAGGACAGCGGCCATGTTAATTTTGAGGCCGGCAGGTCATCCACGGTTATTGTAGAAAGGGCCGGTACAAGACTCTCCTTTAATGTGATACCGAAAGAGATGCCATACGTGCGAATTCGCCTTAAGCAGACCAGTAAGATTAATGCATATGCAAAATTCACGGGTATTGAATTTACGTCCGGGATGGTACACTTTGCAGAGGATGAAGATGAGCTTGCCATTATAATGGGGCATGAGCTGGCCCATCTTACCTCAAAGCATCTGCCCAAGAATATCAGTGTGGCTGCACTGTGCGGGACTTTGGGAGGCCTTACAGGTCCTTTTGCGCCGTGGACAACTCAGGCATTGTACGCACCATACAGCAGGAAGAACGAGAGAGAGGCGGACTATATTGGACTCATCTACGCACATAATGCGGGTTATGATATTGAAAAGGGGGCAACTCTCTGGAAGCGCTTTGCGCTGGAAATTCCCAAGAGCCGGTCAAAGAGTTTCCTCCGCAGTCATCCGGCAAGCCCTGAAAGGATATTGCGGGTTAAGAAAGTGGTAGAGTTAATAAAATCAGGCAAGAATCCGATGGAGGATTTGATTCTCTATTAGTTCCTAATTTGGGCGACCAGACTTCAATCCGATGTCCCTCAGGATCAGAGAAGTAAAAAACGTGTGCTCCCCAGGGATGTTCCCGAACCGGTTCGATGACCAAGCCGCTGCTGCGCAGGTATTGCCAGGTTTCTTCGGCGCTTTCAACCTGCAGCGCCAACGTCACACCCGCACCCCCGCAACTCTTAATAGACGCCCGGCTTTCATCCGCAATACTTATGTGGGCCGTTTCCGT
>CAXGMX010000097.1:0-7828 GCA_964010955.1 uncultured bacterium | reverse complement strand
TGCCAAGCGTGTAGGAAAGATTATGGATGCAGAGTCTAGCTGAAAAAATAATTTGTGAAGTGCTTTAGCTAATTTATTTCAACAATCTCGGCCCTTTTTGGTTTCTTGAATCGGAATATTTCAGGGTTGAGAGGTTCGTTTATAGTAATATTGTTCAGGTTTAAGGTTAAGGTAGTATTTGTATCCGGCCAATTAATCTGAATTGCTTTAGGAATAGACTGACCGTTTATTTCTGCATAATCATGGAACTTTGCCTGCACACGGACGGAACTGTCAGGCTTAAACATCGTAAGTTCCGTTACGGTGTTATCAATCCTATCCACACTTACCCTGCTATAAGGTACTAACCCTTGTTCTAATATGTGAACAAGCCAGAAAGTTGGCCATGTTTCCATATAGGAGTGTCTGTTTTCAAAGAGTCTGTCATATTCCAGGAGGGCGGCTATATCATCGGGGAATATGTACGCATTGGTATTCTTCTTTCTTGTTACATTGCATTTTCCTTTATAGACCATTTTCTCTTTCGGCAGGTGGAACCAGTAGTTCTCTCCATCTGAAAGCATATCAAATACCGTACTTGCGAGCTTGGAGCCAATTACTCTAATCCTTCCCGGTTTCTGAAATCTCACAACTCCTTTGCACCTGAACTCTCCATTGATCTCAGGGCTGGTTAATGTTATGCCGGCTTTTGCCTTCAGGCTGGTAAAACCTAAGCCTTCTGAAACTATGATTTCTTTTACTTGTGGAAATGTAAGAGTCTGAACCTTGCTGAGATCAATGCCTTGTTTGTCTATTAGTTTGTCACCGATGTAAGGTCCGGCTTTTTGTGTAGCGCAACCGACAGGGATGAGAAGAGCAATAACAATAATAAGAATTGATTTTAATATGAATGATTTAAATTGCATCTGAGAAAGTAGTTCACCGCAGACCTGCCCGAACTGACTGGTCAGGCGGGGACGCAGAGAACGCAAAGAAGGAAAATAATAATAAACCTATGATGTGCTAAATACTATTTTCGCCAGGCAGGTTATCAGACATGCCGTCTATCCATTTCAAGTCTGATTTCTCAGATTCCATAATGCTTGTATCGTCAAAGAAAAGGGAAATCTCTCTTTCGGCAGACTCAACTGAGTCTGATCCATGTATGAGGTTGAAACGGCCGCATATTGCATAGTCACCTCTTATTGTGCCTGGATCGGCTTCATGCCCGGACGTGGAACCCATCAGCCTTCGAGTAACTTTTATTGCATTCTTTCCTCTTAAAACCAATATCACTACAGGCCCGGAAGTCATGAATTTTATAAGCTTTTCAAAGAAGTCCTTACCTTCATGAACAGAATAGGTCTTTTTTGCCAGATCTTCGGAGATAAAGGTCATCTTTAATCCTATTATTTCCAATCCTTTTTCTTCGAACCTGTTGATTATTTTACCAATTAAACGGCGCTGTACAGCGTCAGGCTTAATTATTGCTAATGTCCTTTGCATACAAAGTCCTTACCTTTAAAAAAAAGTTTTTATATTCCTCTGTTTGGAAATCAGGATACGTCCAGGGCAAATTCTTGAAAACTTCATGCTGATAAAACAGGGTGACTTCCGCATAAATACCATTTTGGAGATGAATCCTATGATAATAATCCTTTGTAGAGGCAAGTATTAGATTGCAATGAGTTAAATAACCTGGATCTAAGTTGATTGGCCTGGCAACATCAGACTTCCTGTTCCGTTTGATCTCATCCTCTAATTCATTTGTCCAGATCTTAATGACAGAAAGCTCTTCGGGGTTTATAAGTTCCTTGAAACATAGAAACTGCCTTGAGATATTTGTGCCCATCTCTTTTTTGTAGTATTCTGTAAAATCGAACGGGAAGATTTCACTTCTAATGTCAACTTTACCAAGACGATTTATCAGTAAATTTTCTACTTCCTCTAAAAGTGAATTGTCACTGGAAAGAATGCCTACGAATAGTTTTACTGGTTTTGGGCAGTTAATATCAGCCATGTCAATACTTTTAAGACACAAAGAACACAAAGCTTATTTCAGGAAGTCCATGAAGTTTCTTATTTCGGTAATTATGTTTTCAGGTTTTGTGTAATATACTTCATCTTTAGAACGCAACTTTATCTCAAGTTCGCCGGTTTCCTTTAGCCTTTTGCCGACTGTAATTCTTATTGGGACTCCTATGAGATCGGCATCCTTAAATTTAAAGCCCGGCCTCTGGTCTCTATCATCAAGCAGTACTTCAACCCCTTCTTCGCATAATTCGTCATATATCTTTGTGGCAGTATTCATAATAACATCATCTTTAATGTTTATAGGTACTACCAGTACCTCATAAGGCGCCAATGGTAATGGCCATATTATGCCGTTTGAATCATGAGATTTTTCAATAGTTGCTGCCAGTATCCTGTTGACCCCGATGCCATATGATCCCATTATTATAGGTTGTTCTTTTCCATTACTGTCAAGGAACTTTGCACCAAGTGAGTCACTGTACCTTGTCCCCAGCTTAAAGACATGTCCCAACTCAATTCCGTGAGAAATATCGAGCACATCATTACATTTAGGACATCTGTCACCTTCTGTGACATATCGAATATCAGTGACCTTGTCAATCTTGAAATCCCGTTCCTGATTTGCGTTTATAATATGGATATCCGCCTTGTTACCTCCCACAACACAATTCTTCATCGTCGAGACTGCCTGGTCTGCAATGACTTGCGTCTTTAATCCAATAGGGCCGGTGAAACCCACAGGAGAATTTGTCAGCTTAACAACTGCATCTTCATCGGCCAGTGTTATTTCGCCGCCAGATATCACCTTTGCCAATTTAGATTCATTTACATCATGGTCTCCACGTACGAGAACGGCTACATTTTTACTGTTATATGTGTAAATCAGGGTTTTAACCATTTTGTCCGGTTCAATACCGAGAAAGTCACTTACCTCTTTTATTGTAGTCATCTCAGGTGTAGAGACCTCTTTCAACTCTTCCAGCGTAATATCGTCTTTGGATTCAATTAGAGTCGACTCTGCCTTCTCCATGTTTGCGCTATAATCACAATTCCTGCATTTGACTATTACGTCCTCTCCGTTCTCATTAGGAATCATAAATTCGTGTGAAACGTCACCTCCCATAGCGCCAGAGTCAGCTTCTACCGCTAAATAATTAAATTTACATCGTTCGAAAATTCGGCAATAAGTATCATACATTTTCTGATAACTCTTATTCAGGCTATCAATATCTATGTCAAAGCTATAAGCATCTTTCATCAAAAATTCTTTACTTCTCAAAACACCAAATCTTGGCCTTGCTTCATCTCTGAATTTCGTCTGTATTTGATAAAGAATTAATGGCAGCTGTTTATAGGAACTAACTTCATTCTTTACTAAATCGGTGATAACTTCCTCGTGAGTAGGGCTTAAGGCTATATCTCTTTTGTGACGGTCTTTCATGCGTAATAAGTCATCACCAAAAGCATCAATCCTTCCGCTAAGTTCTATGAGAGTCAATGGTTGTAATGCCGGCAGGAATAGTTCGATTGCACCGGATTTATCCATTTCATCTCTAATAATATCGATTACTTTGTTTAATATTCTCGTTCCGAGTGGGAGGTATGAATAGACTCCCGCAGACAATTTCCTGATCATACCGGATCTTATCATCAGTTTGTGACTCTCCACTTCAGCGTCACTTGGGTTCTCTTTTAAGGTTGGTATAAATGTCTGGGACCACTTCATATTAAATAAATGCTTATTTTAAAGAAAGTTTAAGGGATTATATTCTTGGGTGTAAATATTTGCAAGAAATTTATAGATTTGGCGATTTTGCTTCATATATCGTTTGAATTTAGCCATATTTTTGCTATAATCTTTGGACATTTTATTATTTATACCTGTAAGATGTTTAATCGCTATATTTTATAGTAACAATAAAAAGAATCGGCATGTTTTCTGCGGTTATCATTCTTTTAAGCTTTTTTTAATAATAGAGGATATTTATTACTATGTACAAGTTTTTGGTTGTTTTATTCATATTTTCAATTATCAGTTTCCAATATAAAATCAACGTCGAAGCTTCGGATAAATATATACCGGTTGAGAAGATAGAAGGCGCTGATGAACTTATGGGTGAAGAACAGCCAGAAAAGGAGAAGAGTGAACTGGCATTAATGATGCAGGATATTGATGACAGCTACAAAGCGGTAGAAGAAATGTCTGGTTATTATAAATACAAGAAGAAACAATGGAGAATAATACTAGAAGCGGGGGAAAATATTGCGAAGATCACAAAAAAAGTGAGAATTAAATTCGCAAAGCCGGATGACTGGACATATGAAGAACTGATGGAACTTATGCAGGTAGAAGCGAAAAAGATGGCTGAAATAGCTAAAAACAAGGATAAAGATGGGTCTCTTGAGGATCAGCAATGGCAGGTGAGACGCTTGAGACAAACTTGTGCTAAATGCCACAAGCATTTAGACATCCATATATATCCAAATTTGTATAAGAAAGAGCACTCGGAGAAGCCTCCGGCACAATCAGAACACCCAAAAGCAGAGCATCCTAAGGCTGAAGCGTCTGAGGCTGATACTTCTAAGTCAGAGCATCCCGGTACCAGGCATCCTAAGTAAAAAAATAGGGATTTCAAAGGTGCCCCAAATCAATAAAATATCTGTTAGTTATTTAGTCGGAATTTTTACTTGACTCTATTCCTGTGCGATGATATATTTAGCCCGGATTGGAGTATTAGGATTAGTAAGATTTCACATCTTTACGTATTCACAAAGGAAAGGGGGTGGAGTTTTATATTTTAAAATAGATATTATTTAAAACTTAACAAGGTTTGTTATATATACAAACAGACCAAGGCTTTACTCTTTGGCTAACCAGTGAAAGGAGCTTAATTTTTTTTAATTTAAGGAGGCATAAGTAAAATGAAGGGAAAAAATTTCTTTGTAGCAGGCTTAATAGTAGTAGCAATGTTTATGGCAGGTACAACTGTCGGATATGCGTCAGATAAGGAAATATGTAAAGAGCAGATAAAGCAGTACCAGTTGATTAAGATGAACGACGGACTGCTCCCTGGTGATGAATTTAATCCTTACGATTACAAAGGTGTTGAAGCAGCAGCAAAAATTGCTCTTGAAAATGAGGGAAAGCGAGAACACGGTGACAAGAACCATGCGGCGATAAGTAAACTGGTCTCCACCCATCTTGAACATATAGTAACAGCAGCGGGCGCTGCAGCAGAAGGTGCTGTTGAATCAGTTGGGCACTCTATGAGATTTTTGTATCTTTCATGTAAGGCATGCCACAAAGTATACCGTACAGAGATGCGACTGAGACCGTAAGTACGTGTTCTAAAGAGTTTAATATATTATTCAAGATTAGATAGAATTTGTAATCGTTATGATTAGAGGGGGTTTTATAAATGAAGAAAATTAATTTTTTGTGTATCGCAGCAATTGTTGCAGTATCATGTTTCGCTTTAAGTTTTACCAGTCAGGCAGATGAACTGGATGACTTGGTTGGAAATCCGGAAAAGAGCTACTACTTTGTTTTTGCAACCGGGGCTATTCAGGGTTCATTTGGTACAATGGAAACTTGTGTATATTGCCACGGTAATGGTGGTAAGGGGACAAGTGAAGGCCATAAAATGGGCGTTCCAGATTTCACAGATGCAGGTTGGCAGTCTTCAAAAACAGACGAACAGCTTATAAAGTTCCTGGAAGCTAATGAAAAAGGTTGTACAAAGTGTAGAGGAAGGGTTTCAGAAAGTGCTATTCAGAAGCTTGTAAACATTGTTAGAGCTTTTGGTGGTAAATAATTTTAAGCAAGATAAATAAAAGGCTCTTTAAGGCGTCTGCAAAGATGTTTTAAAGGGCCTTTTTTGTTGGCAGAAATACGATTTGAAATGGAGTTTTTGCATTCCATTCAGTTAATTGAAGATTTCTGATTTACCCGGTTGTAAAGGGTGTCCCTTTCAACAGGTTCACGACCTGTCTCTTCTATAAGTGATTTAATTTCATCTACTGTCAATGCCTCCGGTGTTTCAGCCCCGGCAGAGTGTGTAATCTTTTCTTCAGCCACTGTGCCATCTATATCATCAACTCCAAAACTTAGTGATATTTGTGCCAGCTTAATACCGAGCATTATCCAGAATGCTTTAATATGATCAAAATTGTCCAGCATTAATCTCCCTATGGCCAGCATCTTTAAGTCCAGTATTCCCGCGGTACTTGAGAAATCTTTCAGGTCTGTATTTTTCGGGTGAAATGCCAGAGGGATAAATGACATGAATCCGCCAGTTTCATCTTGAAGCTCACGCAGCTTTAATAAATGGTTGACTCTGTCTTCATTTTTTTCTATGTGACCGTATAACATGGTAGCGTTGCTTCTCATGCCCAAATTGTGAGCAGTCCTCATAGTGTTCAACCACTCATCTCCGCTAAGTTTTTCCGGACAGAGTTCTTTTCTGACATCTGTTGAGAAAACCTCAGCCCCGCCACCTGGAAGAGATCCAAGGCCGGCATCTTTTAATTTCTCTAATGTCTCATATGTCGACATACCTGATATTTCAGCAAAATGTGCAATCTCAACAGCCGTAAATGCCTGAATGTGCACATCAGGGAATCTTTCATGAATCGAGCCTATCATGTCAACATAGTAATCAAGTCCCAGTTCAGGGTGAAGACCTCCAACAATATGTAATTCGGTCGCATTATCATGAATGATATGTGAGGCATTGTCTAATATTTCCTTAATGCTCATCTGGTAAGCGCCTTCTTCATCTTGATTACGACTGAACGCACAAAACTTGCACCTGTTTTTACATATATTTGTATAATTTATGTGTCTGTTTATAATATAATATCCTCTGTTCTTGTTTATTCTTTCCCTGACTATGTTTGCAAGGTTGCCTATAGCAAGAATATCAGAAGACTTAAATAATCTGATACCGTCTTCATAATCAAGGCGGTGACCATCTATAACTTTTTCACGTATGTCACCTAAGTCGTTATATAGCTTATTCTTTAACAATTGCATGATGTATTCCTTATTATGCTTGAAAATATCAGAATAATCCTTTAAATTCAAGAATATAACTGTGGATGTATTGGAAAAGTGAGTAAAGTATTTAATTTATGTTATAAAACGAATCTGGAGGAATAGTGTGGAGAAAGAAACCATTTCAACTAAAGATGCTCCACAGGCAATAGGACCATATTCACAGGCAGTTCGATTTAACAATCTCATTTTCGTTTCAGGTCAAATACCAATAGAACCTGAAACTGGTAAAATCCTGAAAGGTAATATTAAAGAGCAGACAAGGCTGATACTTAAAAACCTGAGTACTATTCTGGCAGCAGGTGGTTCTTCTCTTGATAATGTACTGCGAACAACTATTTTCCTGACTGACCTGGAAAACTACCCTGTAGTTAATGAGACCTATGCACAATATTTCAATGATTTTCCACCTGCCAGGTCTACTGTTCAGGTAGCAAAATTACCCATGGATGCTCAAATAGAGATTGATGCAATAGCCTGTATAAATACAGAAGAAAATTTACTTGACGCATAGACACGATGCCTTATAATTAATTTCCATAAGTGTTTGTAGTTAAAAACATTCATCGCATCATTATCTAATAAAGAATAAGTAAACCATTTAAATTATGTTAGAAATAGCAAAAACACCGGAAAACCAGGAAAATATATTACAGGTTATTAATCTCCTGAAGGACGTAAAAAAAATTCTTTTTATAGAATAGGGGGACGTTGAAATAGCGAAAAAAGTCTCTGAGATGGCCGCTCAAATAAGTGAAC
>CAXGMX010000096.1:0-7861 GCA_964010955.1 uncultured bacterium | reverse complement strand
AGCTTTCATTGCACATAGATGGTACTTTTCATCATCTGCATATGATAAGTGATTAGGACAATAGTGTCAAATGGCAAGATATCGTGAGACCCGCCAAACTACACGTCGGGCAAGTTGGCGAATGACTAATAAGCAGTGCCATGGATTAAAACACTTTCTTCTTTGTGTGTAAGAAACCGCCATTTAGTTGAAGGTATATCAAGTTTGACAGTGCCTATTTGAATCCGCTTAAGGTCAAGAACCTTTAAAGGGGAATTAAACTGCGGATCTTTAAGTGTTCCAAAAATACGTCGAATATGCCGGTTTTTCCCTTCTAATAATTCTACCAGCAACCTAGTCTTATGACCCGCATAACCTGAAATCTCCACCCTCTCTAGCTTCAATATACCTATTGCCGTTTTTACACCTTTTAATGTCTGTAGCAGTTGCTCCGCAGTAATTCTACCCCGGATCCATACCTCATAAATCTTTGAGTATTGGCCCGGTTGTGTCAGACGATTGACCAATCCACCATCTCGCGTAAACAGCAGCAGTCCTCTCGAATCCCGATCCAGCCTCCCTACCGGCCTCCACCCGTCTTTAAGCACAAACCCGGGCAGTATATCGTAAACTGTTTTACGTCTGCCCTCATCGGACATGGTGACAATAGCTCCTTTAGGTTTGTGAAACATTAAGAATTGCCGGGGTTTTGATGCGGCACGGGAATTCATGATAGTTACTCAGGATTTATTTGCAGGCTCACATAATCTGAAACCTCGTTTGACAGCTCTATCAGCTTTTCTATTTCCAACTCTTCCCCCCTGCTATCCGGCCTGATGCCTACACGCTCTAATATAGCCATTAAATCCTGACGTGTTTCGTTCTTCTTTATTCCATGACTTGAACAAAGCGACAACAGGCTGTTCGAAATGGTCTTTCGCCTTGAAGAATATATTGACCTGACAACGTCCTGAAAATCCCGGTAGTCACGAATCGTGTCGACATATGTGTGCCGGTTAACCTTCATCTTGACGATTGCAGAATCCACGAGCGGGACAGGCCAGAATACCTGTGGTGACAGCTTCTTCAATACCTTCACTTCAGCAAAAAGCCTTGTCATGATCGACAGTACTCCGTAATCTTTGGTACCGGGATGTGCCATTATCCGGTCTGTAGTATCACGCTGGAGCATCAGGATCATGGTCCTGATGGGTAATATTTCCTGCAACAAATCTATAATAATCGGAGTGCTGATATAGTATGGCAGATTAGCTATAACTTTGACGTATGAATCCCCTGTAGAAGAATTGGCAGTGCTGACGTGATCAGATATGGCCTCTACTATTTCCGGCTGGATATGGTGTTTTGATTTCAGGATATCCCTGTTAATCAGAGTAACATTGTTAAAAATCCTTTAACGTCTCTTCCAGGATTTCAAACAGCTTGCGGTCAACTTCTACAGCAAAGACATGCCCGGCTTTTTGAGCAAGCAGCCTTGTTAATGAACCTGTCCCCGCCCCTATTTCAAGTACTACGTCATTACGACTCAGCTCTGCAGTCTTAACGATAAACTGCAATAGATTCTGGTCTATTAAGAAGTTCTGCCCCCACTGCTTCTTGATGCGAATGCCTCTCTCCTCAAAAAGCACCTTCAGCATTGATTTTGTGTGAGGACCATCTAACGAAACTATGTCTTCGAATAACATCTTAAAGCTCTCTACCTTAATGAAGTAGCCGCAGGCTTTAGCCTGCGTAATTTCAAAGACTTTTAAACCTACACATTCAGGTTGTAAAAATCGCAACCTAAAGGTTGCGGCTACAACAAAATACAAATTTCAATCAATCTTTACAAACATGGACCCGGGTGCACTACAGATATGACATTTATCGGGTGCACTGTTTTCTACCGTATTCCCGCAGATCCGGCAGACATAATAATCTACCGGTTCATTATTGCCCAGGTGGTCTAAAGCTTTCTGATACAGGCTTGCATGGATACTCTCCACCTTATTGGCAAGATCAAAACTCCGCACGGCTTCCGGACTGTTCCCTTCCTTTTCAGCCTCCATAATCATTTCGGGATACATCTTCGTATACTCGTGCGTCTCTCCCTCTATGGCCGCCTCGATATTTTCCTTTGTACTATTAATGCCGCCCATCACCTTTAGATGGTTGTGTGCATGTATAGTCTCTGCTGCTGCCGCTGCACGAAAAAGCTTTGCTGCCTGCCCAAAACCCTCTTCGTCAGCCTTTTGGGCAAAGGCCAGATATTTTCTGTTTGCCTGTGATTCACCGGCAAAGGCATCCTTCAGGTTATCCATAGTTGACATATTCTTTTATCCTTTCTTTTATTGGCTATTTGTTGATTTTTTTTAAAAATGTAACATGTGTCGTGGTAAGTAGTTACGGCTCCAGTTTGTCGCTGAGAGCTTTGCCGTAATCCTGGCATGCCCTCATGCCCTCTACATCTTCCACTAAATGCTCTAACAAGTTGAAAGAACCCAATGACGTCATATCCATTTTAAATACATGCTCCATTGTGTCAAAGATGTAACTGGGGGCATCGCCACTGTGGGTGTAAGATCCAAAAGCGCCCCCCACTTTTCCGTTCAGTCCTGCTTTCTCTACAAGAAATAGAAAAGTCTTCATGTTCGCCGTCATATCTCTATGATAGGTGGGACAGCCAAATGCATAGCCGTCGTATCCTTCCAGCTCTGTCTCGTTCTTTATATCGGCAAGTTTCTTAATCTCGGCACTGTTACCGCTGAAACGGACACCTTCGGCAATATATTCTGCCATCTTCTCCGTTTTACCCGTCCTGCTATAGTATGCAATTAAAACCTTTCCCATAGTTGAATCTCCTTTCGATCTTGTCTGTTACACAAACGAATGTTTCTGTTTTTCTGCCATCATAACTGCCGTCTTTATCGCCGCAATCATCGAACCCGGATCTGCAACGCCTTTGCCGGCAATGTCAAAGGCTGTGCCGTGTGTGGGCGAAGTCCTGATAATGGGTATACCAAGTGTAATATTTACTCCTGAATCAAAAGCGTGCATTTTTATTGGAATAGTTCCCTGGTCGTGAAATTGTACCACCACTACATCAAATTCCCCGTTAAGCGCCTTGTTAAATACCGTGTCGGATGAGAGCGGCCCTATACAATCAATTCCACTCTCCTGTGCACGCTTTATTGCAGGTATGATAGCATCCCTCTCTTCAGTTCCAAAACGATCACCATCGCCACAGTGCGGGTTCAAACCGCAGACAGCAATCTTCGGATCAACTATACCAAAGAAATCTTTAAGCCCTGTTGCTGTTGTTTGAATGGTAGAAAATACGCTTTCCCGGTTTATAAACCTGAATACGTCTTTTACTGCCAGATGAGTGGTAACGAATGAGACCCTCAGCCCGTTGCCAGCCATGAGCATTACTACGTCTTCAGCAGCCGTCTTATCCTGCAGCAACTCTGTATGACCTGCAAACTCAAAGCCTGCCATTTTAACCGCCTCCTTGCTTATGGGTGCAGTTACAATCGCATCGATTCCGCCATCCCTTGCAAGATCAAGTCCTTTCATTATATATTCCACAGATGCCCTGCCACTGTTTGCTAAAACTTTATGAGAAACGGCATCCTGAACTGAAACGTTATCAAGGTCTAACACGTTTATGTTATTTATTGAATCGCTATCTATATTTAAAGATGTACTATCAAGCCGTGACAGTTGAAGCTTTTTTCCCATACTGAGGTTATCAGCAACATCACGTAAAACATTGTAACACCCTATTATGATAAAACCGGCTGCTGTCCCTGTCTCCTGCGACGACAGCGCCTTAAGAATTACCTCCGGCCCAATCCCACAGGGGTCTCCCATAGTTATGCCGATTAAGCTTCTTTCTCTGTTCTCAGATTTCATAGAAATCCTTTTTCCTTTAACATTTCCTCTGTTATCCCGGATGTATTACTGTCATTAGTCGTTAATATCCTCTTTACCCATTTGCCTAACATATCGGTTTCAATGTTAACCTGCTCACCCGCTTTCTTGAAACCCAAGGTAGTCACTTCAAGCGTATATGGAATAAGCGCAACGGAAAATAATCCTTCTCTAATTTCCACAATCGTCAGGCTAATCCCGTCTATAGAGACAGAACCCTTCTTAATCATCATATTGGCAAGCTCTTTACTTACAGAAAACCACACCGTACATTGCCCCGGTTTATTCTCTACTTTATTAATCGTGCCAACACCGTCTACATGCCCGGTTACAAAATGACCTCCCAGCTGATCCCCCAACTTCAGTGATCTTTCTATGTTTACTTTGTCAGAAGCTTTCAGTTTGCCGATAGCCGTCAAATTTAATGTCTCTGTAGAAACATCAAAATAGACATCAGAATCTTTTATCTGTGTCACGGTCAGACAGGCTCCGTTTATCGCAATACTATCACCGGGACTTACACCGTCTGACAATGGGCCTAATATCAACTACAATAATCGCTGAGTCTGCCTGTAGTTTTACCTGCTTTACCTTGCCTAAATATTCAATTATACCGGTAAACATCTTAATCTTTCCCTTTCAATATCCCCAGTACCGTAGTCCCTGCAGATACCATCTCTCCCTCTTTTACGGATATTTTAAAATCTGCGTCTTCCGGAATATAGACTTCCAGCCTTGAACCAAATTTAATCATACCGAATCTCCGGCCGCGTTCTACATCCTGTCCAATCGAGCAGTCACACACGATTCTCCTTGCTACCTTTCCCGCAACCTGCTTGATCATAATCTTTGTTTTCCCGTCTCTGGTGAGAATCCCCAGCAAATTATGCTCGTTCTTTTCAGAAGCATCCGGAGAACGTGCATCCAGAAATTTTCCGGGCACATGTTTTATGAATTCAACTTTGCCGCTATACGATATCCTGTTTACATGAACACTGAACAGAGACATAAACGTTGCAATCTTTACAGCCTTACATTTTAAATAATTGTCCTCGTGTACGTGCGAAATTGCAATTATCCTGCCATCAGCCGGGGCCAGTAATTTTTCTTCTCCGTCAGGAGGATTTCTATTTGGATCCCTGAAGAAATAAAAGACGAAGAACAGGAATATAGAAATCGGTATAACTACCAATGGATAGAAAAAGAGGCTTAGTATTATAAGTACAAAAAAGAACATTCCAAAAAAAGAAAGCTCTTTTGAACCATATTCAGCAAAAGGAAATCTCATAAAAGTTACGCTCGTGACTCTCTCATAGTATCAATATTAAATATTTCATTCTAAAGATCAGACAAACCGTAACCGGTGGCAAGGCAATAACATATATTGGCTTTAGGTTTTATAACATACACTCTGATTCGCACCGGTAAACCAAGGCTATTTTCTAGCATATAAACATTTGCATGTCAACTTATTGCCGTGTTATTCCTTTACAGTCTTTACCAAAAATAGTAATATGTTTTATTAACTTAAAACCTTCAATTTATTAAATTTATACGGAGTAATCATAGAATGAAAATCATGAAGAGTTTTCCATTACGTCAATCCTTTTTCGCACTGATCTTGTTATTTACCATTTACGGCTGTAATACTACAAATAATACCACTGCCACAAAAGCGTCTGGCTCAAATCTTAAACCGGATATCACACAAGCTGATGCTGAAGAGGCGACAACTAACAAACAATCCGAGTCAGACAATAAGAGAGAAGACATAGAAATGATTCATAAAAAACTTGGTGCCTTTATGGTGGGTCATGGAAGAGGGATTGAAAACGCTCCTGAGGACAGTAGTACGACGTCAACAAAGAAATCAACTGAGAATCTGACAGCAAAATCTGAGGAGATAGAAAACAGGCTTTTTATAGAGTTGGAGAGAAAACTGTACGGAAATTGGATAAATAAAAAAGAGACAGAATCATATGAATTCCATGACGATGGAACCGTGCTGATTAATGTCATTGGCCAGAGAGGCAAGAGCTATAAGTTAAACGGCAATTATATACTGGTAGGAGAAAATCGTATAAAGATAGATTTTAGAGGTGATTCTTTTGCCGGACAAATGCCGCCAAGATATTTTAAGATTACCATCTCTGCTGACATGTTCACGCTGACTGACGAGCCGAAAGGCTCTGATGAGCCAGATGGACCATCAACAAATTATAATAGATTTAATTAGCTGACTTTGCAGTTAACCAAATTCTATGCTTAGTTTGAAAAAGCAGCTTTAGCGTACACAACCCGTATGTCTGATATTACAGACCTTATGCCAGAACCTCATAAAGGAAAAACTCAGGCATAAACCTAAGTTTTTGAAGTATGATGGCTGCTGTTTTAGAAGCGACGGGTAAATGTCATCATAGTTGTCGTTTTGCAAGCTTTTTAATAAGTAATTTTTTGCATTACTTCTCTCCTTATACCTTATGTACAGGTAAAGAATTGTCACTTTTATAAGATCGCAAAAACCGCACCGTTATTTAAATATTTAGAAATATATTTCCTGTTATTCTGTAAGTCCTTGATATCTTTTGAGAAGAGGAGAGAATTAAATCTATTGTGATATTTAAATATGATTGTGTTATATGGTGTCAGTTGAAGAATTGTACTATTATGTTACCAATAGGGGGAAATTGTTTCCAAAATGTACAGAAAACAGACTTGCCCGCTTGATCTTGATCCTTGATAAGTGGAATTCAGGAGGATTTGCCGACTTACTATTCCCTTTAGCTATAGGGTTGTACTCATTAATACTGAATAATAGGATTATTTCTTCTGAATGCCCATACTATCCGGGCATAAGAGTAAATGCCACATTAATAGTGTATAATATTTTAACAATCTGCTTCTTAGTTTCTCGTTCTGAAACAGAGTTATCAGGTTTCCAAGAATGTTCAGAAACAGGTTTATTAATAACTTACACGGTTTCAGGATGCGAAGTGTAAGGCAGGATACAGGATCTTTGTTTTTGCTGAAGAATTTGTAGAGAGATTTGTAATATTCAATTTGTGACTCTCCGGGTGTCTTTTTCTTACTGTGTCCTGAAAGATGAAAGACTCTGGAGTTCGGCACATGATAGACCTTCCACCCTTTTTTGTGCATCCTGAAGCACCAATCAGTTTCTTCAAGGAAAATAAAGTAATCTTCGTCAAGGCAACCTGCCTCATCAATCGCCTTTTTCCTGACCATCATACACGCCCCTATTACTGAATCCACCTCGATTGGAGTATTATAATTCCCGGCTTTACCCGGATATTTATTGGGGAAGATTAGTCGAAGGATGCTTTTGTTAAGTATTTCTGTTTCCAGGGAAGGAAAGTTATCTATTGAATTCTGCCTTGAACCGTCTTCATTTAAAAGCTGAACACCTGCAATTCCAGCTCCGGGAGTATTGTCCATGAAGTTCAGCAGGCTTTTTATTGCGCCTTCCTGCAGAACAGCATCTGAGTTGAGAAGTACAGCGAATCTTCCCTGCATTACGCTCAGGGCCTGATTGTTTGCGTGGGCAAAACCGGTGTTTGTCTTGTTCTCAATCAGCTTTACATCGGGGAATCCATTTCTTACTGCATCCCGGCTCCCGTCCGTTGAATTATTATCAACTACATATATCTCCCGGTCAATATCCGTAACGGTCTTATAAATAGAATTCAGACAATCTATAAGGATATTACGTGTATTCCAGTTTACGATTATGAAGGATATATCTACCAATCTTCAGTTACATCTCCGTTGGATGAGACATAGAGTATTTTCTCTGTCTTGCTGAGGTTTACTATTTCCCTGAGTATGTTCTTCTTTTCGTCTATTATGCTGCATTGTTTCAAGTATTCTTTCAGGAATCTCAATCTATCTGTTGTCGAAATAAGCTTCGGAGTCGACAGGTTCATCTGTGTAA
>CAXGMX010000095.1:0-7893 GCA_964010955.1 uncultured bacterium | reverse complement strand
TCAGGAGGCAAACCTTCAGGATGCTAACTTTCAGGAGGCAGACCTTCAGGAAGCCAACTTTGTTAAGGCCGATCTTCAGGGAGCTAACCTTGAAAAAGCTAACCTTTTGAACGCTAATCTTGAAAGTGCTAACCTTCAGGGAGCCAACCTTGTGGGATCTGTACTACAGGGAGCCAAAATTGAGGGGGCCATACTTCAGGGAGCTAACCTTCAGGGAACTAATCTATTGTCGGCCAAGCTTTGGGAAACCAAACTTAATGGAGCCAACCTTGGGAGAGCTAAGCTTGAGGGATCCAACCTTGGTAAAGCCGATCTTATCGGAGCCAACCTGCAGGGAGCCAACCTTGTAGGAGCCGATCTTAAAGATACCAATCTTGAGAATGCCAACCTTTCTGGCACAAACTTTGAAAGTGCCAATCTTGAGAATACCAACCTTTCCGGCACCAATTTTGGAAGAGCTAACCTTCAGAGTGCCAACCTTGAGAACGCAATCCTTTTGGGAGCCAATCTTAAGAATGCCAGACTTTATAATACTAACCTTATGAATGCCTACCTTCAGAGTGCTAATCTTGAGGGAGTATATAACTTAAACATTGAACAGTTTTCCGGGGTGAAAACCCTGTATAAAGCAAAATTAGATCCTGAGCTTATGAAACAGGTAAACAAAAAGTACCCACATCTTTTAGAAGAACCAAAACCTGGCAGCAAACCAGTGGATAATTCTACCGAGGAAATTACTCTAGACAAAACAGGTACAACACTTGAAGGAACGCTGCAACGTTGATATTTGATATTCCATCTTGAGGGGTGTGTTTACTACTTTTATGTAAGCCTGCTATGCTTCATCGATAATAAGCAATAACCCGCAGTCAGAACATTCCTTTGCATCCTTACCAACATGGTGACCGCAGGCAGGGCATCTGTCCTGATCTGCCCATTCCTGTGATTCCCTGAGCTCCGGATGCACAGTCATGTAATATTCTTCAATTCTATCAAGTGCTGCATGAACATTCTCTTTGGTGACCAGAAGATGGAATTTGCACCCGCACGTTCCTGCGCTGCATCCCGGAGCAAGTGTTAAACGGGACGGAATGCCATTTTCAGAAAGCATATCAGCTAGCTCCTTGATCCATTCCTGAGCTTCTTCTTTGATTGCTACCCATTCATCATGGGTTTCTTCTTGATTTGGAGTTCCCATATCTCAATATCACTTTATAAACATGGATGTAATTATAAAAAGAGGCGGTACTACACGTATTACCTTCCCATCAGCATAGTTATTAAACTAAAATCCAGTTTATCATCAAAATTGATAATATATGTTTTTGTGCAAGGAAGTGTTTCGTGCTTAAGAAGGATCTTCTAATGTGGGGATCCCTTTCCGGCGCTAATGAGAAAATTATTCCCGTTATTTCATAAAACGAAAGAGAGTCTCCGACTCTAGTAAAGCAAAATTAATAGGTTTGGTTATATAATCATCCGCTACTAAAATTCTGCTCATATTAAGAGATTATTATAATATTAATATAAAGTCAATATAGTTTTTATCTTTCCTTCTTAATTTCCCCTTGACTGCACGTTTCCAGAGTATTTCCTCTGTAAAATCCAAATCAGAACACTACCAAAAATTAATCAATTCTTGACATAATATATGATAATCAGCTAATAATTTATAGTTTATCTTAGTCCTATAGGCAAACGAATTTGAATAAGGAGGATTCAAAATGAGTGAAGGATGTCCAGGATCACAAACAATGGATTTCAGCGAAGAAGATGTACAAGCTGAAGAGACAGGCGCGCGCCAGTCTCAACTGAAGCAATGGCCGATTCAGCTACATCTGGTCTCTCCAGAAGCGCCATATTTTCAGGAGAAAGATATTTTACTAGTGGCAGACTGCGTGCCTTTCGCACTGGCAGATTTCCATAAGGATTATCTTAAAGGAAAGAGTCTGGCCATTGGCTGCCCAAAGCTGGATTCAGAGCAGGAAATTTATGTTGATAAGATAGCGGCTTTGATTGATGATGCAAAGATCAATACCCTGACGGTTATGATCATGAAAGTACCCTGCTGTATGGGATTGACTCATATTGCGAAATCCGGTGCTGACAAGGCTACCCGCAAGATACCGATCAAGCAGGTAGTTGTGGACGTAGCAGGCGGTCAAATCCTATCCGAAGACTGGATTTAAGGCTTCTCTCTATCACATTCAAATATAAGAATCCCCTGGGAGGCAAAGTTCCTCTCAGGGGTTTTTTGTTCAATTCAAAAGCTTAACTTTCCCTTTGCCTTCTCCGTGAATGCCCTTATGGATGACTAAGTTTTCCCCCGGGTTATTCCTGAATTGTACGCGTCCGTACTGCTGCTGGTATATCTGGAGGAGGAGCGTACGAGTTTGGGATTTCTTCGCCGGTAGAACTCCTTGAGCCGGGGATCTCCCTTCCAGACCAGCTTTTTGGACTTGTGCTCAATAACCCGTCCATCCAGCTTATTATAAAACCCGTCCAGAAGGCCGTAAATAAACGACCTTCTATGTCTGTTTCCGTTGATTTTTTTCGTTCCTTATGCTCTATCCATAGAAGTTCCGAGATGTTTTGAAGGTAATCATACACATACTCCGCCATCTCAACGTTTTCTGGCGTTCCGTAAATTTCCAGAACCTGGCCACTTCGGTCTTTATACTGGTCATACCCGAATGTCCAGATAGCTTCCACGAAAAAAATCTGGTAATTATGGCGCTGATTATAGTCTTGATGGGATTACGCTTTCCCACTTCTCCGATTTGCTTGTGGATGTAGTTCCATTTGGTTTGCACATCCAGTAACGACAGGTTGTGTTTTAATAAAAACTCATGGGCCTTGGCCATGGCATTCTGGGCCTCATGCTCGTTGGCGCTTTGGGCCAATGCCAATAGTTTGTGAACCTTGTCCAGTATCTTGTGGTTTTCTGAACTTATGGTGGAGTTGTTTTTCCGTTTTTCTACCCAGGATTGAATATCACCAGTGGCGGTAGGATCGATGCCGTTTTCCAGACAAATCCGCTTGAATGCCTCTCCATGTGGCAATTCCTCACGGATGCCTAAAACTTCTTCTACATACTGGTGGGCCATTTCATGATAGAGAACCTCCTGAACATATTCCCACGTATAGTTGGATATTAAGTTAATGCTGATAGAAAGGCGTCTGTGATAGCTGCCCTTCCACCTGCCTAAAACTTCCTCTGCAGAAGAAAGCTCGAGGTTTGGGAGGCGCATGGAGTCTTTAAAGTAGTGATAATTGGCAGTTTTCCAGTCTGCCTTCAACTGTTTGATCCAGGCAGTTTTTAATACGTTGTCTATCTCCATCTACCCTTAGAAAATCAGTTATTGAAATAGGCAGGAAAGACTCGATGTGTGGCTAATATTGACACATGCGGGAAGTTCCAGTGTTGACATTTTAGAATATTGTAATATGGAAGATTAGCTGTTGAATTTTTCAGTTGTTTTAATGGTAATAGATTATATCATGGAAATCAAGCTGAAGTTCAAGAGTTTGGGAACGATTTATAATTATTGGAACTTATACGATAATGGACAATAAATTTACTTATAACTGAAGATGGATGAATTTTCGTTTATAAAATGGATAAGAAGTAATCAAAAAGAAGATAAAAATATTGTCATTGGTATCGGTGATGATTGTGCTTCTATAAAAATTAATGGTAATAAGCAGTGCCTGGTTACCACAGATATGCTGGTAGAAGGTACACACTTTGACCTGAAAAAGAATACGCCCGGAGAAATTGGGAAAAAATCAATTGCATGCAGTATCAGTGATATCGCGGCTATGGGTTGCTCGGCTAAATATGCCGTGGTTTCTATCTGTTTTCCTCAAGAGACCAGGACAAAATTTGCCAAAGAACTATTCCTTGGGATGAAGAGAGAGGCCGATGCTTATAATATTAAAATAATAGGTGGAGATGTTGTAAGACGGTAAAAAAATGCTGGTTGTTAATGTGGCGATGTATGGTGAAAACAAAGGGTTGGACCCTGTAACCCGCTCTGGAGCAAAGGTGGATGATGCAATAATGGTAACTGGTGCTCTGGGAGGTTCAATTTTAAAAAAACATTTTGCGTTCAAGCCGCGTTTGAAAGAGGGCCAGTTACTGAATAAGAAATTCAATATAAATTCTATGATAGATATAAGTGACGGTCTGGCTGCAGATTTAAATCACATTCTTGAGGAGAGTGGGGTTGGCGCCGTTTTATATGAAGATGAAGTGCCTGTATCTGCAGATGCAAAGAAGCTGGCACGTAAAACGGGCTTTTCAGCTCTTCATCATGCGCTTCACGATGGCGAGGATTACGAATTACTTTTTACTCTTTCAGGAAAAGAGTCCAAAAAACTTCTGGCGTCAAGTTCTTTTCCTGTGCGCTTGTCAAAAATCGGCCATATCAAAAGATCAAATGGAATAAGCATGCAGGGTTCAAGCGGCAAGCTAAAAAAAATTAAACCTGTAGGGTATGAACATTTTAAGTAAAATGAAATTTTCCGTTACCGATGATTCTGTCCGCATCGAAACCGGAGAAGTTGAACAGACAATCGAACTTGGAAATTTGATTGGTTCTCTTCTTAAGGCTGGCGATGTAGTTGCGCTTATGGGCCAACTGGGTGCGGGCAAGACGTATCTGACCAAGGGAATTGCGGAAGGACAGGGCGTGAAGGATAGAAAAGAGGTAACAAGCCCGAGTTTTGTGTTAATAAAGCAGTATATGGGAAGGATACCTATTTATCATTTCGATGCGTACAGAGTAAAATCACCTGGTGAAATGTACGACATCGACTGTGTTGGCTTTTTCTGGGGCGAAGGAATATCAATCATTGAATGGGCAGATAAAGTAATGGAGTGCCTGCCAGATGATTTCATAAAAATTACGATTGAAACAGTGGGCGAAACGTCGAGAGATATCCATATATCATATCAGGGAGAGAAATACAGAAACTTTATGGAAGAGTTTAAGGAAGGGGCCAAGTGTCAAACATAAAGGTTTTACCACAAACTGTTGTAACCAAAATAGCTGCGGGTGAGGTCATAGAGCGTCCTGCTTCAGTTTTGAAGGAACTGATTGAGAATTCTATTGACGCAGATGCAACGCATATAGAGGTTCAACTGGAGGAAGGCGGTAAAAAACTTATAAAGGTTTCTGATAATGGTCTTGGAATGGATAGGGATGATGTAGAAATAGCTTTTTTAAGTCATGCCACGAGTAAATTGAGAAGCGATGAAGATCTTTTTTCTATTAATACGCTGGGTTTTCGGGGCGAAGCTCTCCCGAGCATAGGGGCTATTTCACAGACAAGGATTATCTCCCGTACAAGGGATACATTAACCGGCTCAGAAATCAAGATTGAGGGAGGAAATCTTGATAATATTAAAGAAAAAGGAGCGCCTGAGGGTACACAGATCGATGTGCATAACTTATTTTATAACACCCCCGTTAGACGCAAATTTCTTAAAAGCACACAAACTGAAATGGCCCATATATCAGAAATGGTTACAAGATTTGCATTGGCATACCCAAACATACATTTCAATGTGACCCACAATGGCAAAAAGACCTTAACTTTCCCAACGGCCAAAGACTTGAAGGAAAGAATAACCACTATTTATGGAAACGAAATAGGTAAAAATCTTATTGCCATAAATCTGAAAGAACCTGACATTTCTATATATGGTTATATTCTGCCGCCTACACATAATCGTCCAAATACAAAGATGCAGTTTATCTTTCTTAACGGAAGGTATATCAGAGACAATATAATCTTTCATGCGATAAATTCTGCCTATCAAAACCTGTTGATGACAAAAAGGTCTCCAATTGTTTTTTTGAATCTTCAGATTGACAGCAGGGATGTGGATGTTAATGTGCATCCGACGAAGATTGAAGTCAGATTTAAGAATGCCGGGCTTATTCACGATCAGTTATATGCCGCAATACATTCAGCCCTAATGCAGACGGAGTTTCATTCTCCGCTGAAGATTGCGGGCAGGCATAAACAAGCCGGAATAGAAACCTCATCCGGAACTGCTACCGGAAGAAGTGTACCTGAGAGCAGCGCCGGGGTTCCACACGGGCAGGGTGAGGGCGTATCATTGAATGAGAAAAAAGAATCTGTGATGAAATCCATGTCAGATTTCTTTTCGAGGTCTCTGGACAAAGAAACCCCTTGCCGCAAAGACGAACATAAACAGAAACATTTACAATCTTCAGAAGATGAAGGTTTATTCAAACGGGAAAGCAGGCTTGCTTCTTACATTCAGGTACACAACTCGTATATTGTTGAAGAGACAGCCGACGGTTTAAACATAATTGACCAGCACGCCCTGCACGAGATTATTCTTTTCCACGAGATATGGAGTCATATTACGTCGTCAAAAACTTGCAATACAAAAACTGTTGATCCCGGAGTTAATAGAATTAACGCCTAGTGATTTTGTTACTATTATGAACCTCAAAAACGAGTTTTGTACTCTGGGCCTGGAGGTAGAAGAATTTGGTAAAAGTACGGTAGCTATTCGCACACATCCGCAAATCTTGAAGAATTTAGATTTTCATGGACTTATTCAGACTGTCCTGGAAGAGGTTGAGAGTGATGAAATTAAAGGTGAAACCGATGGTATCTTAAGGAAAATCGGCAAAATAATGGCTTGTAAAGGTGCTGTAAAGGCAGGCCAGCGGTTGTCTCCACAGGAGATCCAGTCGCTACTTGACCGAAGGAAAGAGGAAATTGTTACTGATTTTTGTCCCCATGGCCGCCCTACAACACTTGAATTTAAGATGTCTGAACTTGAGAAACAGTTTAAGAGGACATAGAAAATAGTTTGAGTGTGCTATATATAGGGCTATTTTATGAAGCTATTACAACATGTAGGCATTTCCAGATTTTCATAAGTACTATATTTATCATAATGTTAACTTTTTCCTTGACGGTTTGTGAGTTAATATATAGAATAATCCGTTTGAATGGTTTTTTAACCTTAAACAGGAATGGAGTTGGTTTTTCTATGGCAAAAGTTCAGATTTCTGAGAATGAAAGCTTACGTGAGGCTATTAGAAGATTTAAGAAGATGTGTGACAAGGAAGGCATAATAAATCAATCAAAACGTTATGCTTATTTTGAGAAGCCTTCTGATAAACGTCGTCGTGAGGCGAGCAGAAGAATTAAAAATATAAAAAAGGCTCAGAATCCAGATGCCAATGTTGTTTAGCTTCTAAGACCTGCAAATTATCAGTGATTCCGAAAAAACAAGCTTAGCATCTACAAGAACTGCAAGTCATATCAATTGTTTTAAACCTGTATTACGTTTATTATATAGAAGTTTGTTCCATAAAGACCCGCCAATCACTTAGTTATTAATTCCGCATTCCTTTCAATACATATTTCAAACAACATACTTTTCGTCCAATCTTGCAGATTGAACCAGCAGGGAGGGTATGTTATACTTATGATTTAAGAATTCCCGCCTACCAGTCTGGCGGGTTTATCCGACGGTTTATTTGGCGGGCGGAGAGGAATTCCTGAATTGAGTTAGCATCCTTTTTCCCTTTGGCATCAGATTTCTACCTTATAGGCTACATAGAATGACTACAATCATAACTCAAAAAACATGGTTAAAAACGCACGGGTATTATCCCTTTAGTTACTTTTTAAGGGAAATTTCCCGGTTAAGGTTCACAAAATTTCGATTCATGCCGGTTTCACATGCCCTAACAGAGATGGATTTGTAGGAGTCGGTGGATGTACTTACTGTGCTAATGAAAGCTTCAGTCCAAATGTCCGGGAAACAATTGTGCCTATAAAAGAACAGGTTGAAAAAGGAATGAAATTTTTGAAAAAAGATACGGTGCTGAAAAG
>CAXGMX010000094.1:0-7913 GCA_964010955.1 uncultured bacterium | reverse complement strand
GTTAATGTATTTCCTGTAATCCTGCAAAGCCGGGTACTTAATTCATTTTAACAAGAAGGTAATAGAACAATGGATATCATGCAAATTAAAATAACAAAGGCAGAGTGGGATTTGAGAGTAAAAACTAAATTCCTGAAAGTTGAGGGAATCATAATGGTCGATGCTTTTGATGACGAAGTGATTGCCGAACAGGATGAAAAACATGTAACCAATGAAAATATTTTAACGATTAATATTATAATAAATCCTGCCAGCGGGCCTAAACAGATGCAACCATCACCTTTTCACTTCGTAAGAATGACCGATGGTAATGAGCCATGGACTCATGTACAGGCAAAAAGATAACAGAGAGGCGAGTGTTACTTATCCTATCACGAAGATATCCATTGCATGAGTAAGTAAAAGGCTTCAGTTTTTCAATATATTAATGGTTTTGTTATATTATGTTTGCGCTATTGAACTTTAGCGTTAAACAGTAAACAATTTTAGGATTATTCAACAAGGAGAATAATATGAGCGATTCTAATAGCGGGAAAGAAATATTGGTGGTTGCGTCTAAGCTGAAGAAACACATCCGTTCAACAGCAGGCATGAGTACGGCTGCCAACGTTGCACCTGCATTATCCAATATCATTCGCAGTTTATGTGCACAGGCAATAGAGAACGCGAAGGCGGACAGACGCAAGACTGTAATGGACAGAGACTTTGCCTGAGTCCTGGTCTTCAAGAGATGGGGAACCTTCTGAAGCTAAGGTTTCCCATTCTCAATGACTAAATTCATGGAAGACTATATATTAACGCTTTATTTTGATTGCTGACTTAAAAATATCTTTTTAGCAGACCTTCAAGAGCCCTTGCATGGCGACCTTCATCTCTAGATGATTCATCGAATAAATCGTGTGCCTCATCTACTCCAATTTCTTTAGCCTTTATGGCGGCTGCCCTTTTACCCTTGTTAGCTCCCTGTTCACCCGCAAGCATTTTCTCCAGGTTTTCCTTTGTAGATTTACTTATTAACCCGTTCAGTTCGGCAAAGCGAGCTGCATGCCAGGCCTCATCCATGGCTATAGATTTCAGTGCTTCTGCTATCTCCGGAAGTCCTTCCCTCTGTGCCTGTCGGCACATTGCAAGATATAGACCAACCTCAGCGGTTTCACCCTGAAAGTTTGCTTTTACTGCCTCCTCTACTTCACTGCCCTTTGCAACACCGAGTACATTTTCATTGGTTAGTTCAGCCATTGTTTCCTCCAAATTATTATCAGGTTATAGTATTTAAGAAATTCTCTGATTAATTTTTAATATTACATTTAAAGCTTTTCTGAATGTGAAGAGAGGTAGCCTGCTACACCATCAGCTGTCGGCTTCATGCCATCCTCACCTTTATGCCAGCCCGCAGGACAAACTTCACCATGCTGTTCGTGAAACTGCAGAGCATCAACAATACGAAGCATTTCATCTACATTGCGTCCGAGAGGAAGATTGTTGACTACCTGATGTTGAACAATACCGTCCTTATCTATCAAAAATGATGCACGCAAAGCAACTCCTGCATCTGCAAATTCAATCCCATACGCTCGTGCAATTTCGTGCTTAACATCTGCTACCATAGGATACCGTATTGCTCCAATACCACCCTTTTCCACAGGCGTGTTTCGCCATGAAAAATGGCTGAATTGTGAATCGATAGAGACACATATAACTTCCACGTCCCGTTTCTTAAATTCTTCGATTCGTTTGTCATGTGCAATTATTTCAGTCGGGCAAACAAACGTGAAGTCCAGCGGGTAGAAGAATAGCACTACGTATTTTCCCTTTAAATCAGACAGCTTAAAGTCTTCCTTGATTGTACCATCCGGCAACACAGCGGCTGCCGTAAAATCAGGAGCTTCTTTAGTAACTAATACACTCATATCAGTTCTCCTTTCTACAAAATAAAGCAATTTCTAATCAATAATCATTACAGATTAGTAAATATCATTTTTTAATATGTAAGTCAACAGGAAATTATAAATTTAATTTCTTTATAAATAAGTTTCAGGGCTTATCATCTGGATATATATATGTTGCAGTGTCCCGTTCGCCTTCAGGCCTGCAGTCCCAGGTTGTCCATTTTGTCCAGTAAACACATTTCTTGCCGTCCTTTAGCCAGAACAGCGAGCCCTTTCGCATACGGTCACACTTTTGCTTACCAAAGGTTCTTGTGTGTATCTCCTTTATCTCACCCTCAAGGTAGTAATCTATCTGGTGCCACTCGAATGGTGATTTATCAGTAATCTCCCATAATTCTATATCTGCCATTGTAAGGTCTTTTGCTTCGTATTTGCTCTTTTCCACTGAAACTTCATATTTGTAGTTATCTTCTACTTTAATCCATTCCGCCTCCGGTGCATCAGGTTTTACATTTTTCATACGCTCTTCTTTACCGGGAACCTTGTCTTGATAAAGATTGAAGACATCGGTATGTTGAGCATAAGCTGTTTTCCATTTGAAAGCATCAACACCTGCAAAGAAAATATATATCATAGAGAAAACAGCCAAAACCATTTTGACCTTCACTATACCTTTCATTAACATCTCCTCTCATTTAATAAGTATTTTGCTGTTTATGTAATACAAAGTGTCCTATCATAGTAAATATTGTTTTTTTACAAAGTTTTTAATCCGATCGAAAGTTACACTACACTGTACCTTTCCATATAGCACTACTACCCTACCTTAAGGCTCCAATCTTTTTTTCTAACCGCCTAAACTATTTTTCCTTCATGAAGCAGATTATACATATTTCTATATCAGTTTGCAACGTCAGACACGAATTACACGAATTAACACTAAAAAAATAAATCTTAATGCTCCCCGGACAAAAGGCGCCGATGGCAAGGAACTCACAGAGAACACAAAGGGTAAAAGTAATTCTATTTTTCCTCAAATCTTCAATCGCAAATCGTCATTAGTCCACACCCAACAGACAAAAGACTTCGTCTATTGATGAACATATCACAGGATAATCTATCTCTTCCCTTTGAAATTACCACAGTGTCTATTCCCATCCCCATTGCAGCCTGAATTTTCTCCGGGACACCACCGGTCTTACCGCTATCCTTTGTAACCACAACATCTATATGATACTGATTGAAGACGGCCTTATTAAGTTCCTGTGAAAAAGGCCCTTGAAGGGCTAATATATTTGACGATTTAATACCCATCTCAACACATTGTTCGATATGTGCTGGCATAGGCAGCATCCTGACATAAATATTTTTTTCATCCTTTAGTATCACGAACTTCTCGACAGTGGAGAAGCCGGTTGTTAATAATATATTCTTTCTGTCTGATTTACGGCACCACTCTACGGCCTCATCCATATTCTTAACAAAATGTACTGACTCATGTTCTTTTGTAATCACCTCATCCGTACATGCTGAGTCTGAGACGGTGGAAGGCCTTTGAAACCTGATATACTTAATACCACATTCTTCACTCACCTTTATTGCATTAAGAGACGCCTGAGCTGCATAGGGGTGAGTTGCATCGATGAGGGTTTTAATATTCTTATCCCGTATAAGTTCAGACAAGCCCGTTATGTCAAGTCTTCCCTGAAGGCACAGATGGCCTAAGCCAATTTTCTCATAAATTTCGTGTCCGTATTCCGTTGCAACTGTCGTAACTACGCCTTCTCTTCTATCATTTAGTCTTTCAACTATTTCCCTGCCTTCTTCAGTCCCAGACATCACTAATATCAAATTTTATAGCCCCTTTTTGTTATCATATAATTATCATAAACAAATGTTGTGGAATTTCCTACTATCAGTATAGTTGTCATATCTATCGGATGTTCCAACACTTCTCCGAGGCTCGTGATCACTAATGATTGTCCATCACGCATGGCGCTTTTGACAATACCAACAGGCGTATCAGAAGATTTCTTGTTTAACAGTATCTCAATAGTCTTTTCAATCTGCCATTTCCTCTCTGAGCTTTTCGGATTATACAGGACAATTACGAAATCTCCCTCTGCGGCAAGTCCAATCCTTTTCTCAATTACATCCCATGGAGTAAGAAGATCACTCAGGCTTATGGTAACATGGTCATGCATTAAAGGTGCGCCTAAAAGAGCTGCTGCTGCGTTTTCAGAAGGAATGCCGGGGATGACTTCGACATTAACCTTGTGTTTGCCATTTCTCGCAACTTCCAGGATCAGACCTGTCATGCCGTACACACCCGGATCACCACTACTTATGACAGAAACAACATTTCCGGATTCTGCCTTTTCAATTGCTAGAGAGGCACGCTCTATTTCTGCACGCATCCCTGACGAAATTACCTCTTTACCCTCAACTAATTCTTTTATTAGATTAATGTATGTTTTATAGCCAATAATACAGTCAGAGCCTTTCAAAACCTCAACAGCCTTGACGCTCAAATGCTCCAGATTACCCGGACCAATTCCTACCACATAAAGTTTTCCTGCGCTATTGCTATTGTTATTCCCGGATATTTCCGCTTCTTTAATATTAATTTTGTCTTCCTTCCTGAAATAAGGGCTGCCGGTTCACAAACACCCCCCACTCCAATTTTCTCTATAACAAAATCAGATTTAGAATAATTTTTTACACAAGTTTCAATCTCTGTCCTTGAACCACCCTCAATGGAATGTCCAGTTCCTCAAGGGCACTCAACAATCCCGCTTCATTAGCCTTCAAATCCACAGTTCCTGCCAACCTGACCCTTTCAATAGATACGTCAGCATCATTGATAGCGTTACGGATTGCATCTTTAACCTCGGCACTGCCTACGCCTCGCTTACAACCTATACCAATTATAATGTCCTTTTCCGACTCTGTCCCTGTAGTAATAACAGCATCCGTTTTAAGGATATTTGCAACTTTATGGGCTAATTTGTTTGCTCCTCCCTCATGACCTGAAAGCAAGCTTACAACAAATCGTCCAACATCATCAACCACAACAACTGCAGGATCCGTATGCTTATCTTTAATATGCGGAGCTATCACACGTACTGCAATACCCGAAGCCATGATAAATATCAAACCATCGTAAACCGAAAATATTTCTCCCGTCTGATCAACAAGTTTCTTTGAAAAGTAGGTTGCAGTTAGTTTTGATTGTTTCAGTTTTTGAGGCAAAAAAACCGATACTTCTCCGTTCAGATTTTCTTTAATACGTTCTGCTACCTTAATACCACCTGTTGTTACAGCAATTAAAGCCAAGTTCATATTATAAAAACTCCTTATCGTAGAGGCCTAACTTGTGAACTGATTCAACCTGACGGCCAAACTCTGATTAATATATTACGGTAATAATTATGACTGTCAATAGAAAGTCATTACTGTAAAGCATGATTTGCTCCCAGGCAAAACATATTGTGCGCTGGTTAATTTGGTATCGCAACTGCATTTATGGAGATAGAAGAACGCGAAAAAGAGATGATAGATAGATTTGTAAATGCAGCTCTATACTCCAACCTCCCATATACTATTTAAATACCTGCCACTAACCTACCAAAAAAAGAGATTTATCAATGTGTCAATTACCTGCAAAGTGTAAGTTTGTAGAAATGCTACTTTTTCCAGCATAATTCCACTTTTGGCTTTCATCATTGAACCTGTAACTATCGGCTTTATATGGTCTCCTTGTCCACGCAGCAATTCTACATCCAATCTCTCCAGTTAATGTTTTATAAATTAGTTATTAAAATGTCTTGATAAAATAATACACAAGAAGCCTTTTTAAAAGCAATTGTTTATTTATCCTATCAATGTATAATCTTGACTACTTTATCAAACTAATCTATGAATCAACTTTAAATGAAGATAGGTATTCCAAAAGAGATTTCTGAGGTAGAAAGACGTGTGTCTATTGTCCCAAAAACGGCTGCACAGCTGATAAAGGATGGCTATGATGTAGTTATTGAAACCGGCGCTGGAGCAGCATCATATTTTTCTGACACCGAATATGAACAAGCGGGTACTACTATCATTAGTGATCCACAACTACTCTATTCAGGAGTTGACGTTATTTTGAAGATTTGCCCCCCTCAAAGACATGAAGTTGAAATGATGAATAGTGGCTTAATCTACATTGGCTTTCTTTCTTCTGCACTAGATTCTGAATTCTTAAAACTGATGAATGAACGAAATATTACAAGCTTTGCTATAGAGTTTATTCCACGTATTTCACGCTCGCAAAGCATGGATGCACTAAGTTCGATGGCCAGTATAGCAGGTTATCGTGCCGTCCTGATAGCGGCACAACAGCTTGGAAAATTCTTTCCTCTTATGATGACAGCAGCAGGTACTATTCCACCGGCAAGGGTCTTAGTAATCGGTGCCGGGGTTGCCGGTTTACAGGCAATTGCCACCGCACGCAGATTGGGTGCAAAAGTTGAGGCATTTGATACTCGTCCTGCAGTTAAAGAACAGGTAGAAAGCCTTGGGGCACAGTTCGTAGAGATGGATCTTGTTGCAGATGCCGAAACGGTTACCGGATACGCAAAGGAAATGACAGACGAATTTATGAAAAAAGAACGTAAAATAATAGGTAATAGGCTCACGCAAAACCATGTTGTAATAACGACAGCACAAGTCTTTGGCAAGAAGGCACCTGTCCTGATAACAGAAGAAATGGTTAAGAAGATGCAAAAAGGTTCAGTCATCATAGATTTAGCCTCAGAACAAGGGGGAAATTGCGAACTTACGGAAGCAGGAAGGAACATTAACAAATATGGTGTTACTATATGTGGTGCTGTAAACCTTCCATCAACTCTCTCGATCGATGCCAGTAGAATGTATTCCAGAAATATTACACAATTCTTCAGACATTTATGCAATACAAAAGACGGTGCTCCTGACTTTGAAGATAAAATTACTAAAGACTCGTGTGTCACATACAAGGGTGAAATCGTAAATGAAATTGTGAAAAAGGCTCTTCAGAAGAAGGAATCACACAACACATGATTGATCTATTACTGGTAGCACTCTATATCTTTGTCCTGGCAGTTTTTGTCGGATTTGAGACAATCACGAAGGTACCGCCCCTTCTGCACACACCGCTTATGTCCGGCACTAACGCAATATCCGGCATAACACTGGTAGGAGCGTTAATCAGTGCAGGCGCAGGCCACTCAACCCTTTGTACACTACTTGGTACACTAGCTGTAATAATCGCTACAATTAACGTTGTTGGAGGGTTTCTGGTTACAGACAGAATGTTGGAAATGTTTAAAAAGAAAAAGGGGAAGGCTAAAGCGTCCCATTCATTAAAACATGAAAACAATAATTGTACTTGCATATCTTCTCTCATCTGTATTATTTATTCTTGGCCTAAAGAATCTTAGTTCACCAAAGACTGCACGCCGCGGTAATCTGTTTGCAATGATTGCGATGCTCATTGCAATCATAGCAACACTAATAAAAAATGAAATTGTTGATTTCACTTTTATTATCACAGGCCTGATTATCGGCAGCACAATTGGTGTAATAATAGCTAGGAGGGTCAGCATGACGGCTATGCCGCAAATGGTAGCACTCTTCAATGGTCTTGGAGGCGGTGCATCGGCTTTTGTAGCATTAGCAGAGTACTATCGTTTAACAGGTGGACCAACAACCTATATCATCATTTCAATGATAATCAGTTTCTTTGTTGGCGCTGTAACCCTTACCGGCAGTCTTGTAGCTTTTGGCAAATTACAGGGAATTATCAAATCAGCTCCTGTAGTTTTCAAGGCTCAACGCTTATCAATATGCTAATATTTACGCTATTTCTGATTACTGGAATTATGTTGTAATTAATCCTGCTAACAGCTCCTACTTACTTGCTGTTCTTGCAATAGCCATGATACTTGGTATCTTGCTTCGTCATTCCAATTGGAGGTGCAGATATGCCGGTAGTTATATCTA
>CAXGMX010000093.1:0-8019 GCA_964010955.1 uncultured bacterium | reverse complement strand
ACTGCATTCTACATCAGGACCTGTTCTTATGAGCATATAAACAGGTAAGGAAGGAATATGAAGATAATGAAAATATCTCTTTTCGCGGTATCTGTGTTGTTGATTATATTCGGTGCTTTAATGATCTTAACGGCAGATGGCTCAACCCAGGAAATAGAGTCACTTATGGTCATTTTAATAGCTTCTATCTTGATGGTGGGAGCTTGTATTATACATGCAATAGGATCACTCAAGAAAAGCATAGATGATAAAGGAAATCTGACAATTAGTAAAATACCCTGAATGCTGTCAATTAAGATAATATGCCGGACATTAACGTAATATTGGTACTCATTGTGGTCGTGGCCGCAATGTTCTTCTTTATTTCCGGAAAGCTCCGGTTCGACTTGACAGCCCTGTGCGTGTTGGTTGTGCTTATTGTGTTGGGACTAATCAATACAAATCAGGCACTCTACGGTTTTGCAAGTTCTGCAACGGCAATTATTACTGCTATGTTTGTATTAAGTGCAGGACTGGTACGGACCGGCCTTGTGGAATGGCTTGCACGCCATATAGACAGATTGGCAGGGAAAACCGAACCACGGCTTATTGTCGTCCTCTGTATTACGATTGCCCTTCTGTCCGCATTCATCATAAACACAGCTACGGTTGCCATATTCATTCCTGTTGCAATCATGCTTGCAAAATCCCGTAAATTATCATCTTCCCGGGTAACTGATGCCACTTTCATTCGCGAGCCAGTTTGGAGGTGTTTGTACGCTAATCGGCAGCTCTACCAATATCCTGATTAACTCAATTGCAACAAGCAACGGGATGGAGGCTTTTGAATTTTTTGAGTTTGGGCCGTTGGGACTCGTAATGACGGTTGTCGGCATAAGCTACCTGACAATAGCCCGCTGGTTTTTACCAAAGCGCACTGGAGAAGAACAGAACGTGGATCGATATCACCTTGCTGACTACCTGGCTGAATTGCAGGTTGCAGAAAATTCCTCACTGATCGGAACAACCTGGGAAAAGAGCAAGGTGAAAAAGACGAGAAAGTAGACCTTATCAAGTTTATACGAAATAGAAAAGAAACTTCAAAACCACCGAGGACCAAGATAAGAGAAGGAGATATTCTCCTGCTCCACGGTAATGTGGATACGCTTATTGCCATGCAGGATAAATATGGCCTTGAAATTCACGCAAAGACCAAAATGGATGACAAAAAAATCAGTTCAAATGATATTAAGTTGATTGAAGTGCTTATCCCGCCACGGTCAAGTTTGGCTGGCTTCACATTACAAAATTTTGGGTTTTTCCGAAGGTATAAGTGTGTTGTCCTTGCTGTACAGCGCCGGGGCAAGATTATACGTGACCGTGTAGCTGAAGTCTTTCTTGAGAATGGGGATACGTTACTTCTACAAACGGATAAAGGTGATATCCCGCGCTTGCTTAAATCCTCTGATCTGATTGTGACAAACGAGTTAACCGAACTGTATGTTCGTAAGGACAAGGTCATTATCGCTTTGATTCTGTTTCTTGCTGTAGTGACTTTAACGGTGTTAAATATTATCCCGATCCTGGCTGCAGCACTGATCGGCGCTGTTGGCATGGTTGTCAGCCGGTGCCTTACCATAGAAGAAGCATACGAAGCAATTGATTGGAAGATTATCTTCCTGCTTGGAGGTATTCTGCCTTTAGGTCTTGCTATACAACAAAGCGGTACGGCCCTCTGGCTGGTAAACACTATATTGAATCCCTTTACAGGTTGTGGGCCCATTGTTGTTCTGGCACTGTTGTATTTAATCACTGCGATACTAACAGAGCTTATGTCAAATAATGCTGCTGCCGTGATCATAGCGCCTATTGGGTTATCCATTGCAGCGTCCATGGATGTGGATCCCAGACCGTTTCTGGTAGCAATTACATTTGCCGCATCTACAAGTTTTGCAACACCTATAGGATATCAAACAAATACGATGATCCATGCTCCGGGCGGATATCGGTTCTTTGACTATACACGTGTTGGCGGACCACTGAACCTGATATTCTGGGGATTGGCAGTATTTCTCATACCAATTCTATGGCCTTTCTGAAGCAGAATAAAATAGTATTTTACAATGTCATAACCTGTAAACTTGATTAATTTGGCCAGGTCTTATGAATATTCGTAGAAACCTTACAAAAGTATTACAAATATCATTTTACTGGCCGTTTCTGTTTTTGTTTAGAATTTTTCTTAATTTTAAGGCCGTAAGAACTGACAACCTGGAAAAGGCAGGCACTTCATTTATTCTTGCCGTAAATCACGTCTCATATCTGGATCCCATATCTGTTTTTATTGCTCTGCCGTTTCGTTTGTAAATATATTCCGCTTTTTTACTATGGCAAGTGATTTCTTTTATAAATTACTGTTTTTTTATCGCTTTGTTGGAGCGATTCGCGCTAGAAGTGGCAGGGATCTGGAATTATCCAGCAGGCCGTTAATAAAAAAATTAGACCAGGATGAGAGGGTTGTCATATTCCCTGAAGGCGGTTTAAACAGAGGCGTACGCATAACGAGAAGACCGCGCAGGGGAATTTCATATGTGGCCGCTAAAAGCAATAAATTGATTGTACCTCTTAAGATTGAGTCTAATCTTGACGGCGCTGTTAGTGTCCTCGGAGGGTCTGTAATTGACCTGCTGACAGGAAGACATTGGATAAAGATGGTTTTTGGCAAGCCTTTTAAGATTGAGGAGACAATCGGAAAGATTCCTGAAAGCCTTTCTGAATTACGAATAGCATCTGAAGGTGTATTTGAAAGAATAAAAATGGCAAAATAACGGCTAGAGAAATCCGAATATTTATAGTATAAATAACCTATGAGAAGAACAAAGCTAAATTCGAGGCCCAAGAGATTTATAAAAGATATCGCAACTCACACGCCATTTGGAAAAATGATTTTTCTTCTGGTTATACTGTGGCTTGCTTTTTCAACCGGATTGTATTTTGCCGAAAGAGGCATTGAAGGGACAAACATAATCTCTTATGGTGATGCCTTGTATTGGGGTATAGCTGCATTTTCGACAGCCGGCATAGCTGATACGCCGCAATCTGATACTGCTCAGTTAATTGGAGCTATATGGATTGTAATAGGCTCCGCAATCTTTTTTGGAACTATAGTGGCAACTATTACAACTTATTTTATGCGTCCAATGCAGCGCCCTGCCAAAAAGATAATCGATACGATTGAGTACAATCTTGAACAGTTAAACGATTTGACAATTGACGAACTCGATCTTCTGAAGGAGACAGTTGATACGCTTATTATTCATGTAGAGCGCTTGAAGAAGAAGCAACAAAAGAAGAAATCGAATAATCAGGAGTATGTGATATGATTCTGGTAACAGGCGGTACAGGATTTGTCGGAAGAAACATTGTACGATTGATTGTAGAAAAGGGTCAAAAGGTGAGATGCCTTGTACGTGAATCCTCTCCCAGGGATGTACTTGATGGCCTGAATGTGGAGTTTTGTACCGGTGATATTCTTGTCCCTGACACACTTAAAGAAGCATTTAATGGCATTGACACTGTTATACATCTGGTGGGGATTATAAAGGAAATAAAGAGTGCAACATTTGAGAGTATTCATGCTGAAGGGACAAAGAATGTTTTGGATGCGTCCAGAAATGCAGAAATAAAGAAGTATATACATATGAGTGCACTTGGGACAAGGCCTGATGGTATAAGCCGATATCATAAAACAAAGTGGCAGGCCGAAGAGGCTGTGAGAAACAGCGGGCTGAAATATGTAATCCTCCGGCCTCCAATCATCTGCGGTGCAGATGACGAGTTTGTAAATATGTTTGCAAAAATGATTAAACAGACCTTTATCACCCGCATAGTCCCAGTGATAGGAAAAGGCAAATCCAGGATGCAGCCGATTTATGTTGGCGATGTTGCACATTGTTTCTATGAGGCAGCAGTCAATGACAACATTTCAGATAAGACTTATGAAATCGGCGGGCCGGATGCAATCTCGTTTAACGAAATACTTGATACGATCATGAAGGTTATGCAAAAGAACAGATTCAAGATGCACCTGCCAGTGGCAATGTTTAAGCCCCTGCCTTCTTAATGGAGAAAACATCATCCAACCCGCCATTGAACAGAGATCAATTAATCATGCTCAGAGAAGACAACGTCTGTGACATTACTGAGATGAAGAGAGATTTCAAGATACAGCCAAAGCCATTTGAAGATACAATCAGGACTTACTTGTAAATTAAATCAGGTAGGAATTGAAATGATTATCTTACTGCAGACTGGACACAAGGTCTTTCAATATTTTCTTTAGTTCCGGGTCATACTGCTCTGACAGACCCAATCTTTTTGCCTGTGACTCTAATGCAATCTTGAGTATCATCTTTTCCTTCGTCTTAACGGCCAGTTCTCTCAGTAACTCATCATTTCGACTTAGCAGCACTCTCAATTGCGATTCATTTCCACTGCCATCTTCTTCATCCATTACAGGATCAGTTTCATTCACTCCAACCATCTTAAATGCTTTCTGTAAATTATTGACATCCCTTTCCAATGTCTTTATCATCTTTCCAAGAGAGACATATTTATCTTTAATGGTAGAATAATCTTTGGTTATTCCCCTTTTCTCCAGGCTCAGATCATATCGCATGGCCTCCAGCTCCTTTGTCTTGATATCCAGCTTTTTAATATCCTGCTCAAAATCATACAGTTTTTGCTTTAATGATGCTGTTTCAGCAACCTTGTCCCTGTATTTACCCACAAACCTTATGGAGACAAGTATGCACACTACGCATATAACGATTAATACAACACAAGCAACAAGGATCCTTCTGATTTTTTCATCCTGCACTGATTTCATAACTTTCATAATTATTCCTTTTGATATTTTCGTTCAAGTTTAATATATTAATACGACATAAACTTTACAAGTAAATTTTTAAGAAAGAGGATATCCCGTTGACTGTTAGTAACAAGAAAACACCCTTATATGACGTACATGTAGATCTCCGGGCAAAGATTGTAGATTACCATGGCTTCCTTATGCCTCTGGAATATAGCACCATTATAAGTGAACACAGAAGCGTAAGAAACAGTGCCGGGCTCTTCGATATTTCACACATGGGTGAAATCGTTATAGATGGAGAAGGAGCAACAGAATTAGTGCAGAAAATTATAACAAATGACATCAGTAACCTGCCGGACCATAAAGCCGCATACTCTCCTATCTGCGATGAAGAGGGAGGCATTCTTGACGATATCGTTATATTCAAATACAATCTTGATAAATATATGCTCGTAGTAAATTGTGGCAATATCAAGAAGGACAATAAATGGATAAATAAATTTAAGTCAGATAATGTAAATATAAACGATGCAAGTGATCAAATATCCCTTTTGGCTGTGCAGGGACCAAAGTCCAAGGAAATCATACGCCTGGCATTAGGAGATGAATGTTCCGTACTCTCTCATTTTCATTTTATGGAAGTGACAGTGGGAGAAATGCAATTAACAGTATCCAGAACAGGTTACACGGGCGAGGATGGATTTGAGATCTTTGTCAACAATTCACATTGCGTAGACTTATGGAATATATTACTCGAAAAAGGTAAAGACATGGATCTTAAACCCGCAGGCCTTGGAGCAAGAGATACCTTGAGATTAGAAGCCGGCTACCTGCTCTATGGTAGCGATATCGATGAGTATATAACACCACTGGAAGCCGGCATTGGCTGGACTGTAAAGTTTGACAAGACAGACTTTATTGGTAAAGACTCTTTATTAAGACTGAAAAAGTATGGATTAAAACGAATGTTTGTTGCATTCAAGATGCGTGATAAGGGAATACCAAGGACAGACAACGAAATAACACATAACAACAATGTCGTAGGCAAGGTAACGAGTGGGACGTTCAGTCCTTCCCTTGAAATAGGCATAGGTTTTGGTTATGTACTCAAACGCTTCGCAGAACACAAAAGCCTGGTTAATATAAAGATCAGGGGCACAGATTACCCTGCTCAGATTGTAGATACACCCTTTATTACTTTAGACAGGGAAAGGTAGATAAATGGATTTTCCGGAAGATCTGTTATATACAAAGACCCATGAGTGGGTAAAGAAAGAGGGTGATAATAAGGTTAGAGTTGGCATCACGTCATATGCGCAAAGTGAGCTTGGTGATGTTGTGTATATAGAATTACCTGACTTAGATAGAATTGTTAAAGCCGGTACTGCATGTACTGTTGTTGAATCAGTTAAGGCGGCATATGACATCTATGCACCGGTATCTGGTAAGGTTATAGAAGCAAACACCGATCTTGAGAACAACCCGCAACTGGTAAACGAAAACCCTTATGGCAAAGGGTGGTTTTCTATTATAGAAATGGAAGACCCTCAAGAATTAACCAAACTTCTGTCAAACAAGGATTATGAAAAACTGTGCCAGGCAAAATAAACTATACCCCCAACACTGAGTCTGACATTAAATTAATGCTTAAAGAAATCGGCGTTAATTCAATTGAAGACCTTTTAGTAGACATACCGGAAGAATTATTATGTAAACAGATAAACATACCTACAGGTATGTCCGAAATGGAGTTAAAACATTCCCTCAAATCATTAAGTGATAAAAACGCAAACCTGAACAAATACACTTCTTATCTTGGTGCTGGTGCGTACGAACATTTTATCCCAAGTGTGGTTGACCATCTAAGCAGTAGAGGAGAATTCTACTCCTGTTACACCCCCTACCAACCTGAAGTTAGTCAGGGAACCCTACAGGGAATTTATGAATTTCAAAGTATGATGTGTGAGTTGCTGGCAATGGACATAGTCAACGCCTCAATGTATGACGGAGCTTCGGCCCTGGCAGAAGCTGCTGTACTGGCCATAAGACACAAACGGAAGAAGAACGTCCTGGTCTCAAAAACCGTACATCCCGAATACAGAGGGGTATTATCAACTTACCTGCAGGAACTGGATGTCAAACTCATTGAGATTGAAATGGAGGACGGCATTACATCCGTCTCAGACCTTGAGTCCAGAATTGACAATAATACAGCATGTGTCTTAATCCAGACACCAAACTTTTTTGGATGTCTTGAAGAGACTGAAGAACTTGTTGGATTAACCCACAAAAATGAAGCCCTTTTTGTTGCATGTGTTAATCCCATGTCATTAGGCATAATCAAGCCACCGGGTGAATACGGCGCTGACATAGCAGTTGGAGATATTCAGGCATTGGGCAGTTATATTAATTACGGTGGCCCGCATGCTGGTTTTTTCGCAGTCAGCAAAGAGTTTATGAGGAAGATGCCGGGAAGGCTTGCGGGTGCTACTACAGATGCAAAAGGCAGGCATGCTTTTACACTGACACTCCAGACAAGAGAGCAACATATCCGGCGGGGCAAGGCAACATCGAATATCTGCACTAATCAACAACTCCTTGCTCTCCGAACATGCATCTATCTTTCTACACTAGGCAAAGCTGGAATGATAGATATTGGCAATCTAAACATTCATAAAAGTCATTACGCAATAGACAGAATGTACGAGCTTGACGGAATAGAGCCTTTATTCGACAAACCCTTCTTTAACGAGTTTGCCATAAAGTTTTCAGACAACTATAAAATAGAAGAGATAAACAGACTCCTCTTTGAATCAGGTATTATAGGCGGCCTTGATTTATCACACTTTTATCCGGATATTAATAACGCCATGCTTCTGTGTGTAACCGAAACAAAAACAAAAGAAAAATATAAACGATCTTGTTTCAGCCGTCTCAAATATTATTTAGTGTAATAAGGAAATGTGCAATCATGCTGGAGAAACTAATATTTGAAAAATCATCACCTGGCCGCACTGCATATTCACTACCTGAGTGTGACGTGCCTGTAGAGGCGAATGACACTACGCCCCTACCTGAACGTTTTCTGCGAAAGAGCCCTGCTGAACTCCCTGAAGTAGCCGAGATTGACGTTGTAAGACATTTCACGAAGTTAAGTCAATTAAACT
>CAXGMX010000092.1:0-8062 GCA_964010955.1 uncultured bacterium | reverse complement strand
CTTGTGATATTTGTCATAAGTAATTCTGTATCAATGTATAAGAGAAAGCTAGGGATTTTTTTAGTGTTATGATTGCTCATCATGCATTCTAAATATCACTTAAAACTTCAAGCAATCTTTCTAAGTCTTTTCTGGTATGCGTTGACATTACCGTCATTCTGAGGCGGCTGGATCTGGTCGGAACGGTAGGCGGGCGAATGGCCGGAATCAAGATATCTCTTTTATAAAGAAGCTTCGACACATCAACTGCCTTTTTTGCATCTCCTATCAGGATTGAAATAATCGGGCTTTCTGACGGGTTTAAGTTAAAGTTGAGTAAATCCAGTTCCTTCTTTAAATAACGTACATTGTTCCAGAGTGATTTTCTGAGTAAAGGATTCTTTTGAATTAACTTTATCCCTGCAATAGATGCGGCACATACGGCAGGCGGGAGCGCTGTAGTATACATGAAAGGCCTTGCTTTATTTCTAAGAAAATTGATTAAATCTGCATCACCGGAAACATAACCACCCAGACTTCCAACGGCCTTGCTTAGAGTACCCATAACAATGTCTACCTTCTTGCTCAAATTGAAATGTTCAACTACCCCCCTCGCCACTTTTCCCAAAGACTCCGGTACCGTGAGCTTCATCAACCATAACCATTGCTTTATATTTATGAGCAATCCTGACAATGTCCGGAAGAGGTGCAATATCTCCATCCATACTGAAGACTGTATCAGTAACAATCAATTTTCGAGAATATTTTGTAGCTTTTTTTAGTGTGTTTTCGAGTTTCTTCATGTCACAATGAGGATAAACCCTGAAGCCAGCCCCTGATAACCGGCATCCATCTATAATACTTGCATGGTTCAGTTTATCGCAAATGACCAGATCACCCTTCGATACCAAAGAAGAGATAGTACCAATATTGGCCATGTATCCGGTTGGGAAGACTATGGAAGCCTCCTTTCCTTTGAATTTTGATATTTCTCCCTCGAGCACCTCATGCAATCTCATGTTCCCGGAAACTAGTCTGGACGCTCCTGCCCCCCATCCATACTTTCCCACTGCATCCTTAACGGCTTTTATAACTAATGGGTTATTTGCGAGGCCAAGGTAATTGTTTGAACAAAAAGACAAATATGTTTTGCCCTTTATTTCTAAATGTGTACCTTGAGCGCTTTCTACAATATTAAGTTCTCTATAAAGGCCGGATTTTTCAATTCTTTCGAGTTCGTCTGATATGTATTTCATATCTCTATTTATATTGAATAATTAACATTAAAATCGTATTGCCTATCTTAATTCATTTGTTATACTTTTGACAGGTAACATATATCTTAAAGACCATATATAAAAAACAAAAATCCACTTTATACCAGCCAGAAATGTCAAACTATATTGTAATTTATATTACCACAAGTTCAGCAAGTGAAGCAAAAAAGATAGGACGCGTACTGGTTGAAGAAAAACTAGCGGCATGCTCTAATATAATATCTCCCATTCGTTCAATCTATAGCTGGCAGGGAAAGATATGTGATGACAAAGAAGCATTGATGATACTGAAATCAAAGAAAAACCTTTTTAAACAAATTGTAGCAAGAGTTGAAAAACTGCACAGCTATGATGTTCCGGAAATTATAGCTATGCCCATAATAGAAGGCTCCGATAAATATCTATCCTGGCTCAATAAAGAAACTAAATAAATCATCTTTTTTCATGCACTATTTCGTACACCTTTCCCTTGACAAACATATCAAACAAATCAGAGTCTATAAGACTACCTTTAGCTTCGTAACCAATGATGTCTAATGCCTTTTCATGGGAAATCGCCTTTTTATAAGGCCTGTCCTGTGCAGTTAACGCATCATATACATCTGTAATTGCAATCATTTTCGCCTGTACGGAAATCCTTTCTCCATCTATTTCTAACGGGTAGCCACTCCCATCCAGCTTCTCATGATGTGCATGTACAATGTCCGGGATATTCTCCAATTCTTTTGTCCATAGTATATTCTTTAGGAATTCGTATGAATGAATTACGTGAGATTTAATTTCCTGTCTTTCTTTATTATTCAAATAACTCTTTCTCTATTATTGAGCACAGGATATGACCGATAGTTATATGACATTCCTGTATGCGAGCTGTATCTGAGGACGGAATCATCAGGCACACATCCACTAATTCTTTAAGCCTGCCTCCATCTTTCCCGGTAAAGGCTATGGTCTTTGCTCCTCTTTCTCCCGCTGATACTATGGCGTTGATGATACTCGTGGAATTACCACTTGTACTTAATCCAAAAACAACATCACCATCTTTGACAAATGCCTCTACCTGTTTCTCAAAACAGTGATCATATCCGTAATCGTTGGCAATTGCCGTCAACACTGATGTATCAGCAGTTAACGCAAGCGCAGGTAGCGGTTTTCTGTCTTTTTTAAATCTGCCTACAAGTTCTCCAGTTATATGTTGTGCATCAGCAGCACTCCCACCATTACCCATAAGGTATAATGAATGGCCGGATTTAAACGCATCTACAGATATGTTTGCAATCTGAATAATAGTCTCTACACTATCGGAAAGCAGCTCTGTTCTCAGCTTTATACTTTCCGTCAATGATTCTTCAATTTCGTTTTTCATTTATCTAACCGGGATTACCCACTTCTTTCCAATATCCGTGAAACAATATCAGTTGTTGAAACATCTTTCACAAGGGGTGCTAAAATTACTTTGCCACCATAAGATTCGACAAATTCACGCCCTACCACTCCCTTTTCCTTCCAGTCTTCACCTTTTACAAGAACGTCAGGTTTTACCCTTCTAATAAGTTTTTCAGGTGTTAATTCATCAAAAAGGATTACATAATCCACATCTTCCAGTGCAGATATCAGTCTCGCCCTTTCATCTTCTGAAACAAATGGCCTTTTGTCCCCCTTTTGTTCTCTTACTGATCTGTCAGTATTCAGCCCAATTACCAGTACATCACCCTGTTTCCTGGAAAATTTAAGGTATTCTATGTGACCGACATGAAGTATGTCGAAACATCCATTTGTAAACACAATCTTCTTGTTTTCTTTCCTGTGTCTATTGAGTATTTCTTCAAGCTCGTCCAGAACTTTAATCTTTGTATAAAGAGGATTTGATCCTCCCATAAGCTCGCTCAGTATCTCACTCTTACTGATGGGTACGGCACCAATCTTTCCAACCTCAACCCCTGCTGCAACGTTAGCAATCATGGCAGCATCCTCAAAGCTGTTCTTACTTCCCACCACAAACCCGAAAACACTCAGAACCATATCCCCCGCACCGCTAACATCATAAACATCTTTAGGCACAGTAGAGATTAATTTGCATTTTCCATCCCTACTGTATAAAAACATCCCATCCTTGTCGGCTGTTATAATAATGTATTCAAATAAATTCTCTTCCAGCAATTTCTTGCCGGCAGATTTCATACTGTTAACGTCCGTTATCTTAATCCCGGTTGACAGTTTCGTTTCAAACCGGTTAGGTGTTATCGCAGTTGCACCTCTATAAATCCCATAGTCTTTAGTAAGCCCCGGATCTACTATAACAGGCACATTGTGGTCTTTACCTGATTTGATAACAGCGTCCAGGATTCGCCTGGATAATAATCCTTTGTTCATATCAGAAATAAGTACTATATCAACTTGCTGAATCTTGTCTTCAATCTTATTTATAATTACTTCCTGTTTTTCCTCTTCAATATCATCAGTCTTTTCATAATCAATCCTCAAAAGCTGTTGAATACCTTTTCCTGCAGATTGAAGATGTCCCATCATTCTAACCTTTACGGTTGTTGGTCTATCTGAATCTTGGACAATTCCTTCTGTATCTACTCCTAAATCATTTAAGTTGTCTAACAGCAATCTGCCCTCATTGTCATTACCAATAGCCCCATAGCAGAAAATATTAGCCCCAAGGTGTGCAAGGTTGCTCGCAACACTTCCGGCCCCACCCGGCCTTATTTCTTCAGATGCTACATTCAATACAGGGATTGGAGCTTCCTGTGATATTCGATTGACTTCGCCCCAGACATATTTATCCAGCATAAAATCTCCTACCAACATGATATTTGGCCTACCAATATTTGATAGAATATGTACAAGATTTTCAGACATAATATTTCCTTAAATATTATTTACAAATCCAACCACATGTAAAATAATTTAACCAAGGTCTATCTCCAGCCCCTCGTATGCCGCAACGGTATTAGGGAATTCTTTTTGTGCCATTAATTCGATTCTTTCTATATCTAAATCTTCACATCCATGGTGAGTGAGAATAAGTTGGTCGATATTCGCTTCCCTACACAACTCAACTGCATCCACCCATGTACCATCGCCCCCAACCCTTTCGACCGCCATCTCCATCTGAACCAGAATACTCCTCCGGTGTATAATGCGCATCAAATATGACCAAATTCGTACTCTTTAAAAATTCAACCAGTCTTTGCTTTGATTTCTCTGTATGTTCGTGATCTATAATATAGGCAACAGATTTATTTTCACAAATTATCTTATATCCAAGAGATCCATCAGGATGGTTTAATGAAACACTTTTTACCACTATGTTACCAATTTGGACAACTTCACCACTCTCAATATCTTTGAAATTCATACTTGCCGGCATATCCCTTAATCGAATAGGGAAATAAGGTGCAATCATCTGGCCACGCAAAGCACATTCAATATCTACATCAGAATGCAAAGAGCCATAAAGATTGATCTCAAATTCAGGGTAAAATGCGGGTCGGAAAAAAGGAAATCCCTGGATATGATCCCAATGCACATGGCTAAAGAAAATATTCAAAGCATTCTTCCTGCTTTCTTTTACAAAGTCCCTGTTCATAATGTCAAGACCCAATGCTCTTATGCCGGTCCCACTATCAAGAATGATGATCTTACCATCACAATTCAATTCAACACAACTTGTGTTACCTCCATACTTTACAGTTTTTGGACCGGAAACAGGAACACTGCCTCGTACTCCCCAGAATTTCACCTTCATAATAATACTCATTTCTCCAAATAATCTATATCCTTTTCTAAACTTATTATTTATTTCTTCCCTATCAAAACAGAAATGGATCTGGGGAGTTTTAAGTCCATTCTCGTTAAGTCACAGAACCCGGCTTCCTGAAGCCATCCTTCAATCTCCTGAAATGAATATGTACGTCCGTTTTCCGTAAACAATAGCATATTAAGGGAAAAAAGGGCCGGGAAACATGGAGAAGCTTTATCATTATCAAGGATAAAATCCTGAATTATTATCTTCCCACCACTGTTTAGCGCATTATAAACCCTTCTTATTAATGCAATATTTTCCTGCTCTCCCTCACCATGAATAATATTCGAGAGAAAAGCAACATCGTATTGCCCTTTAATTTCTTTATTAAAATCACCTTCTATCAGCTTTATCCTGTTGGCAACTCCGGAACTTGAAATCAATTCCTTCGTAATCTTCAAAGTTCCGGGTAAATCTAAAATAGTTGCCTTCAGATCACTGTTACCCGTACAAAAAAACACTGAATAAGTACCGGCTCCCCCACCAAGATCAATCATGGTTTTGCAGTCACTCAAGTCCATTTCTCTTGATATTACAGGAGCAACAGACATAGCCGTATTGTGCATAGCAATGATAAAGTTTCTTGTTTCGTTTTTGTCCGCCTGGAACATGTCTGGCTTACGTGCAGGCTTCCCGGAGATCACGGAATCACTCAACCTGCTCCACGCATCCCACATAACATCTTGAAGAATAACAATGTCTCCTATATACCTATCCCTGCCATTTATAAATATCTCTTTTCCTTCTTCTGTGTTAAAATATTTATCATTATCTTTCTGTAACAAATCGAGACTAACTATAGCATCCAGGAATGTCTCTGTTGCACATACATTTGAATTTATCTTTGCCGATATATCACCAGCAGATAGTCCTTTTTCACCGATAATGTTGAAAACATCAAGCCTGACTGCCGTTAACAATACCTTTGATTTAAAGAAAGAATAACCAAACTCAAGTGTGCGCTCTCTATACTTATCTACATTATCTTTGGTAATTTCCATATAATGCTCAAAAACCGTGCCTTTCGTAGATGTGGAGAATAGATGTTACAAAACATTAACATAAAATACCACCATTTTCTTAATAAGTGCAATGAGGATATCAGTTTAAGGTTATAGTGTCAAATATAAACTGGACTCATCCTGATACTTTTAGAATACTCATTTTTGTGGATTAAGTGGGTAATATTGCCTAAATAATGAAAGCAATAAAATGATAGAAAAATCTACGGGGCACCTTACATAAAAAGAAATATGTTTTAGAATATTGCAACTAACCAGCTAAACAACACCTAATGGCAGAGAGTTACTAATGTTTTTTATTGCAGTAGCTTATATTCTCTGATAGTATAAGCAGTTACATTAACTCACGTTAAATAAATGCAAATGGGAAATTTGAAATAATATTTAGATTATTAATTATTAAATACGTTTTATTGAATGGAGACGATTATCAATGAAAAAAGGAATTCATCCAGAATATGTAGAGACAACTGTCACCTGCGGCTGTGGAGAAACTTTTAAAACACGATCAACAAAAAGTAAAATTGCAGTAGAGGTTTGTTCCAAGTGCCATCCCTTTTATACTGGAAAACAGAAATTTGTGGATAGCGCCGGAAGGGTTGAACGCTTTAAGCAAAAATTCAAATGGACTAAAGATACTGTTCAAGGCGATTCGGCAAAGGCTGCCGGTGATAGTGATACGGACGACCAAAGTGCAGTTGCCGAAGAAGAGAAATCGGAGAATAATAGTAGTGCAGATCAATGATAAGCTTTTAAAGAAACTGAAGGAGATGTTTGAACGCCATAATGAACTGGAAAAGCATTTATCTGATCCTGAGGTTATTTCTGACAATACCAGATATACATCCTACGTTAAAGAGCACGGCAGGCTTTCAAAATTCGTAACCAAATATCTCCAACTGGACGAAACACTAAAACAAAAGGAAGACGCCAAGGCCATTCTTAACGAAAACAATGGTGACAAAGATTTATACAACATGGCCAGGGATGAGCTCGACAATCTTGAAGAAAAAGAACTAGAGTTGTTTGAAGAGGTTAAAGGCTGTTTCTTTACAGAAGGTGATGATTCTGACAAGAATGCAATAATGGAGATTCGGGCTGGAACCGGCGGCGATGAAGCCGCGCTATTTGCAGCCGATCTCTTCAAGATGTACACAAAATATTCCGAAAAACAGAAATGGAAGATTGAAATATTAGATTCCAGCTATACAGAGATTGGAGGTTTCAAAGAGATAACTTTCTCTATTTCAGGACAATCAGTTTACAGCAAATTATGTTTTGAAAGTGGAACCCACCGTGTACAGAGGGTTCCTACCACAGAAACAAGCGGAAGGTTACACACCTCAGCAGCAACAGTTGCTGTCTTGCCGGAAGTTGAAGACGTTGAAATCAAGATAGACCCCAAAGATATTTCAGTTGATACATTTCGTTCATCCGGACCTGGAGGACAGAAAGTCAACAAAACCAGTTCTGCCATTAGAATAACCCATGCACCTACCGGCCTCGTTGTTAAGTGCATGGACGAAAAATCACAGCACAGAAACCGTGCAAAAGCAATGCGTATTCTGCGAAGCCGTCTTTACACTTTTTTGCAAGACCAAAAAAAGAATGAGCGTGACAAGACACGGCGTACCCAGATAGGCTCCGGCGATAGAAGCGAAAAGATCCGTACATATAACTTTCCACAAAACAGGGTAACCGACCACCGAATAAATCTCAATCTATACAATCTGGAAAAAATCATGCTTGGTGAAATAGACGAATTGATTGAGGCAATGACAAATTACGGAAAGCAGGAAAAGATGAAGGAATTAGCTGCCACCCTGTAAAACCCTAAATCGGACAAGATATATATTAGTAGCGAAAACCTTTAGGTTTCCATCTTCATTGATTTGACTGCAATTTTTAAATCTCAAATCACAAATTACAAATCCCAAACAAATCCAAAATTACAATATCATACGTGGCGT
>CAXGMX010000091.1:0-8221 GCA_964010955.1 uncultured bacterium | reverse complement strand
AAATTCACATTATCATATCCAAGGCGTTCAACCTTTCATCTGCCAATATCCCCAAAGCCTCAATTATTTCAATTGTATATACTTCCCTGGCAATTGTAGATAAGACTGCGGCCTGATAACCTGAACCTGTTCCTATTTCAAGTACTATATCATCCTTATCAACATCCAGCATTTCAGTCATCAGCGCTACTATGTAAGGTTGAGAAATTGTTTGCCTCCATCCAATCGGTAACGGCTGGTCATAGTAGCTGTATATTCTGTATTCTTCCGGAACAAACATATGCCGACGCACACTTTCCATTGCATCCAGGACCTTTTTGTCCTTTACGCCTCGTGCCATTATCTGCTGCTCAACCATCCTCTCTCTTTTACGGGCATAATCTTCTTCTGTAAATTCTATATTTCCTTCGTTAGCTACCGAATCTTTTCCTTTGAAATTCATAAAAGGACGGTAACTGTAGAAGACACAGGAGAGAACGATTATTATTAATATAAATGTTACATATTTCATTTTTCACATGTTCCTGGTATGTTTACAAATTAATTATATCACCATAGAATATACTGTCAAGAAAGCGATAAGGTTCGGGACATATGGCTTTTACTTGCATTAGGTCTTTTTAATAATTATACTCATAAACTTAAGATAATAGATATATTTCTGTGAATGAGAATGAAAAAGGCCAAGAAAATAAGAATTCTAAAGAAAGAAAAGTTTGTTATAGACACAAGCATTTTTACTAATCCTGATGTTTATATTTCATTTGGCAGAACACCGACTACTGCCCTTAAGAATTTCCTGAAATTAATAAGCAAACTGGATGGTCCGGTTTTTTATATGCCCCCATCAATTTATGAAGAGCTCATGAATTTTATAGATGGTGACAAGATACCAAAGGACCTCCAGATTAGAATTTTCCAGAAACCACCTAAAAGTATGAGATGGATGTTCCGGCTTTTCTGCTTTACGAACTGATAGATGATGTCCGCCACCGCATTGACAAGGGATTAAGGGTGGCGGAACAGGCAGTGAGAAACGTAATAACAGATACTAAGCCTGAAACAATAACAAACCTCAGAAGGAAATACCGTTCGGCACTGAGGGAAGGGACCATTGACAGCAAGGAGGATGTTGACTTGATATTATTGGCAAGAGAATTGGATGGTATTCTGGTTACTGCTGATATTGGAATAATGACCTGGGCAGACAAACTGGGAATCCGTTTCGTTGAAGCACGCAACCTCCGCGGGATTATAAACAGTTTAGGGCTCAAGAATAAATAACTTTGCATTTGTGAAAATATTCGTAATTTTTTAACATTGACAGTCATATAAATCAAAAGTATAATTTTAAAAATATCGTTTCTCGCCACTTGCCAAGATAATATATACGTATAGTATATTACATACAATAGAACAAATCATTTTTCCCTGTCACCAAAATATAATAAATTAGCGTCTCCTAATTGCTAATTTTTTTCATATTCCCGGGCTTTTGAAGGTATAGTGAAAGTTTTTCTATCCTGCAAGCTAATACTTATTTTAATGTGATATGCCGTTGCAACTTATTTTTGATATATTAGATTATTCATAAGTCGGAGAAATTTTATGTACATTATCTTTGGTTGTGGTGCAACTGGAAATGCAGTTGTTGATGCATTGAACAAGGCCGGTAAGGATATATTAATAATAGATAAGGACGAGAACGCATTATCTTCATGGAAGAGAAAAAAAATCTTAATGTAATGGTATCAGATATAGAAACATTTGATTTGGACTCTCAATACTGTAAGACTGCTAATATATTCGCAATCCTTACCGGGGATTCGAAATGCAATTGTCATTGGCGATAAGGATAAAAGAAAAAAATAGCCAGACAATTTTGTCCTTGTTAAGGCTTCCAGTCAGGAAGAAACCGAAGCCTTGGAATCAAGTGGAGCAGATATGATATTACAAACAGGCAATGTCCTGGCCCAGGAAATCCTGTTCGCCTTTAAAACTGTCGAAATGGAGCATTCTGCTTCCACATTAGTCAGCGTTATTAAAGAGTCAAACGACAAGGAAGTAGCGATTTTCCTACAGGACAATCCTGATCCGGATGCTATAGCTTCAGGGCTTACTTTGAAACGTATATGTAAATTCTGTGATGTAGAGAGCAGTATCTATTATGGAGGCAGTATCAGTCACCAGAAAAACAGGGCGCTGGTTAATCTGCTGGATATAAATCTGATAAATATAAAAACACGTGAAGAAGTAATGAAGGCGGTGAGGTCTGCCGGTAAGATTGCATTAATAGAGGCATCGATTCCATCAAAGAATAATATTTTACCTTTAGAGGTCACTCCAAATTTAATATTTGATCATCACCAGATAGATATCAGTTCGGTCAAAGGAGATTTTGTTGATATCCAACCTGAAATAGGCGCTACCGCCACAATGATGACAAAATATATTCGTCAGTTAAACATAAAACCGGATGTGTCACTTGCAACAGCATTATTATATGGTATTCGAACAGACACAAAAGAGTTTACCAGAAATACCACTCCTGATGATTTTGAAGCTGCAGGATATCTTTCTCCATTGGTAGATACAACTGTTATGAGCCAGTTGGAGTTTCCTCCCATGAGGTTAGAAACCCTGGATATTATCGGAAGGGCAATCAGAAACAAAAGAATCAGGGGGTCATACCTTGTATCATTTGTAGAATTTATCAGTGACAGAGACGCCCTGCCACAGGCGGCGGAGATGATGTTGCAGTTGGAGGGCGTAAATACTGTACTTGTATTCGGAATTAATGATGACAAGGTCCAGTTATCTGCAAGAAGCATGGATACAAGAATTAATCTGGGATTAATCCTGCAGAGTGCATTTGGTGAATTAAATAGTGGCGGCCATGCTACAATGGCAGCCGGTTCCATCAATCTTGGAATACTCAGCGATGCAAATGACAGGGCATCTCTCTTGAAGGTAACTTCTGACGCCATCAGAAAGAAATTCTTTTCCGCAGTTGGCGCTGAGTTTGAACAAGAAACAATCCCGTCAGATGGAGACCCTCAGTTGCACTCAAAGTAAAATCTAAATTGCCGGCCTGCAGTCAGAAATCATCATCCTTTTTCCAATCTACTGAATGATAGTTGGAGCGAAATTGAAATTGTCCGGATTCAAGCTTACGCTTGAAGTAGCCTTTCAGCCTCTTCTTCAACCAACCTCTAAATCCCGGAACCATTAAGAAGAAACCAAATACATCCGTTATCATTCCCGGTGTTATTAATAGAGCACCGGCAATCAAAATAAACAACCCATCAATTAGACTGTCTGTCGGGATAACTCCATTCTGCAAATCCATCCTTATCTGTCTTTGAACACTCAGACCCTGGCTTCTGGCAAGTAAACCCCCTATTACACCTGTTATGAGCACGATCATTATAGTTGGAGAGGCTCCCAGGTATCCTCCTACCTTTATCAAAAGATACAACTCCATTAAGGGAAGAACCGTGAACAATAAAATAAGACGGATAAGCATGTTCTTTTATTTTATATAAATAAGTTACTGATAAATTTGAAAAATGCTTGCTTAACGCTTCTATATTATATTAAATAACAAATTATATAATACATTATTTTTAAGTAGAAAATTATCTTATGGCAAACTTTATAAACAGAACAAAAAAGAAATTCATAGTCAGAGAATTAGACCCTGACACCAACCTGCTAAAGGTCTTTCGATATACCCAGGCACACCAGAAAAGCTTTTTCCTTGATAGTGCTGCTAGAAACAAAGAGACAGGAAGATACTCATTTATTGGGTATGATCCCTTTCTTACCGTTATGTCAAAAGGCAATAATATATTGATGCAAACCCGTCATAATATTACCAGGAAAACCGGGAACCCTCTCGATGAACTAAAAACCTTGTTGAGCAAGTTCCATATGGATAATAGTTTTGATTCTATTCCATTTACGTGTGGCGCCGTTGGATACTTTGCTTATGATCTATGCCACTTCATAGAAAAGCTCCCTGATACAACAATCGATGACATTGAATTCCCGGAAATGTGCTTCAGCTTTTATGACACGGTTATTGGCTTTGACCATCTTAAGAACAAGTGTTACTTAATGGCTGTCGATATTAATCCTTATTCCAGTAAAAGTACAGAGAAAAGAATTGATCAGGTATTAAGGATGATTAGTAACAGATGGAATATACCTCATGAAGAAGAATCAAGGTTTAGCGGGAGCATGATAAAGCGAAAGATCATAAGTAATTTCTCTAAAGAAAATTATTTAAGGGCTGTGGAATGCGCAAAACAATATATCAATGCAGGTGATATTTATCAGGTAAATCTTTCACAGAGATTTCAAACTCAGATAGAGGCATCACCTTACGAGATATATAAGAGATTAAGAATGATTAATCCGGCGCCATTTTCAAGTTATTTGAGGTTTGATAATAAACACGTAATCAGTTCATCCCCGGAAAGGTTCTTATCACTGCGAAGCACGTTAGACAGTACCAACAAACATAGTGGCAGCATAGTGCGAAATATCCAGACAAAGCCGATCAAGGGCACCCGCCCCAGATATAAAGATGAAAACATAAATGCAGAAATGAAGGAGGATTTACTCTCAAGTGAGAAAGACGATGCTGAGCTGGCAATGATTGTAGACCTTGAACGGAACGACCTTGGACGAGTGTGTAAATATAATACAGTCAAGGTAACCGGGAAGAAAGAACTGGAAGAACACCCTACCGTCTATCATCTTGTTGCAACAATCGAAGGAGAGCTTCATTCACGGTATGATTCTGTCGACTTGTTAAAGGCCGCATTTCCCGGCGGTTCAATAACCGGTGCTCCCAAAGTAAGGGCTATGCAGATCATTGATGAATTAGAACCTACCAAGCGCAGTGTATACACTGGCGCAATGGGATATTTGAGCTTTAATGGAAACATTGATCTTAACATTGCCATAAGAACATTTCTGGTAAAAGATGATCATATCTACTTTCAGGTTGGCGGTGGGATCGTTGCTGACTCAAACCCGGAAGACGAGTATGAAGAAACATTGCATAAAGCCAGAGCATTAATAGAGACGCTTGGTTAATATTGAATATTGACGACTGACGATTGACAGACACGGATTTTACAAATTTCCCCGGACAAAAGACGCCGAGGACAAGGCACTAATGACTAATGACATTTTCTTAAATGGCAAGATAATTCCCATTACTGAGGGATCAATCTCGCCGGGAGACAGAGGGTTCCTTTACGGAGACGGCATCTTTGAGACGCTTCGTTCGTACAAAGGCGAACCTTTTAAACTTACTGAACATCTGGAGCGCATGCGTAGTTCTGCAGAGAAACTCAAGATCTTTCCCGCATATACAAATACAGAAATTAGTGAGAGTATAACGAAACTGCTTGAGAAAAACAGTGTTCGGGATGCTTATATCAGGATTACACTTTCAAGGGGTGAAGACGGCAGTGGGCTTCAAATGAGTGTTGGCCTCAGGTCGACGATCCTGATACAGGTCAAACCGTTTACACCATATGATGAACAGTTGTATAAAGAGGGTATGTCACTGTGTGTCTCAAAACAGAGGAGGAGTACGACGAGTCCGATCTGCCGTCACAAGACAACTAATCTCCTGACAAGTATTCTATTGAAGGAAGAGGCAAGGGAGAGATCGGTACATAATTCACTTGTCCTCAATACAGACGGATATGTAGCCGAGTGCATAGTCAGTAATATCTTTATGGTCAAGGACGGGAGTGTTGTTACCCCATCACTTGATACCAACATATTACCGGGGATAACGAGGAGTACGGTACTTGATATCTGTCAGAATAGTGGTATCCCTGCCAGAGAAGAATGTTTCAAGATAGAGACATTAATCAAAGCAGATGAAGTATTTATTACCAACTCATTGATGGAGATAATGCCTGTTTCAATGATTGAAGATAATAAAATAGGAAAGACAATTCCGGGAAAGATTACGCAACAGCTTATGAGTGAATACAAAGGTTTGATTTAGAGATCAAGCTGAAGCCGAGATTAGATTTATCAATATACAATGTTAATTACTAAGTCGATCATACTGTTTATACTTGCCGGGCTTTGTGAAATAGGCGGTGGATACCTTGTCTGGCTGTGGCTGCGAAAAGGGAATAGTATCTGGGTTGGTATATTGGGAGGGGTAGTCCTGGTGCTTTATGGAATAATCCCAACTCTTCAGCCAGCCCATTTTGGCAGGGTTTACGCTGCCTATGGTGGAGTATTCGTAGTTATGTCGATCCTGTGGGGATGGAAAATAGACAAAACAGTTCCTGACAGGTATGATCTGATTGGCGGTATAATATGCCTTATTGGTGTCTTTGTCATAATGTATTGGCCGAGGAATATTTGATAAGATTAATGAACCGGAGAAATATAGATGAAGCGATTTCATATTATTTTGATAAAACCTTCCAGATACGATGAGGATGGTTATGTCATTAGTTGGTTTAGGGGTGTGCTTGTTTCCAACTCTATGGTGGTGAGCTTGCCGAATCCACTCACGTCGAAGTCTGATTAAGAAAATACTTGCCTGATTTCTTCCTGAGTTTATAATCATTATCTTTACGATTTCTAATATGGTATTTTATCCTTTTAGACTTGAGGTTTTAAATATGAGAAAATTCTTGTTGTTAAATATCTTGATTGCGGCCTAAGGTAAATCATGAGAAACAGTTTTAAGAGTGGAAAAGGTAAGTTCTTTGTTGAGCTTATTAAACCCTCCCACTACGATAACGACGGTTACGTAATCCAGTGGTGGAGGTCCTTCAGTATCTCCAATTCCCTTTCCTGTCTATACAGTCTCACGCTCGACAGTGCTGAAAGGAAAATCCTGGGCGAAGATGTCGAAATCATCGCAAACCTTCACGACGAGTACAGCACCGTAATCCCTATACCAGCGATAATCCGGAGAATTCGGCAAAAAGGAAACCGGGGAGTAATTGCCCTTGTAGGAGTTCAGACCAACCAGTTTCCCAGGTCTGTAGACATCGCCCGCTCCTTTCGGGAAGCCAGCATCCCCGTTGTCATCGGAGGCTTCCATGTGAGCGCTGCCATCGCCGTGCTGACGGAAATCCCTCCGGATGCCCAGAAGGCCCTGGACATGGGTATCACTCTCTTCTCAGGAGAGGCGGAGGGGCACCTTGACCAACTCCTCTCTGACGCCTACCATCAGAAGCTTAAACCTGTTTACAATGTAGCCAATGATCTTCCGGACCTTCGTGGTCAACCGACACCGCTTTTGCCTCAGGAGATAATTGAAAAGAGCCTCAGCTCAAACATTCATATAGACACCGGTAGAGGGTGCCCCTTCGATTGCAGTTTCTGCACCATCATCAACATCCAGGGACAGACGTCACGATTCCGTACCGCCGACGATGTCGAGAGGATGGTCCGCTCCTACCCCCGGAAAGGGGGCAAGACTCCCCACTTCTTTTTTACAGACGATAACTTTGCCAGGAATAGAAACTGGGAGGCTATCTTTGACCGTCTGATAGAGTTGAGAGAGACGAAAAGCTTCAAGTTGAAGTTCGGCATGCAAATCGATGCCAATGCGCACAAGATCCCCCGGTTTATTGACAAGGCGGCCCGGGCGGGCTGCAACACCGTTTTTATCGGGATGGAGAGTATTAACAAGGAGAACCTCAAGGCGGCTAATAAGACGCAGAACAATGTTGCTGAATACCGTAAGATGTTGATGATATGGCGGAGCAACAGGGTCGTAACAATGGCGGGCTATATCCTCGGTTTCCCGGAGGACACACCCGGTTCCATTGAAAATGATATCAGGACAATCCAGCAAGAGCTGCCTATCGACATTCTCATGTTTTTTATGTTAGTTCCCCTGCCCGGATCGATGGATCACAAGGGAATCCTCCAGAGAGGGGAGTGGATGGAGTCGGACATGAATAAATACGACTCGGAACACGCGACAATAAAACACCCCAAAATGACCCGGGAGGAGTGGGAGGGGGTGTTCAGGAAAGCGTGGGACATTTTCTACTCTCCGAAGCATGTCGAAAAAGTGCTTCGCCGGGCCAACCGTGACGGGATCAGTCCATCAAGATTGATCTGGAGGTTATTGACCTGCCAGTTCGGTATCAAATACGAAAAACGCCCATCCTTTTCAATGCGGTGCCTTCAGGAAAAAAGTACGCTGCCAGAG
>CAXGMX010000090.1:0-8471 GCA_964010955.1 uncultured bacterium | reverse complement strand
ACTTTACATTCTCGCATCTCATTTTCAGGCCATCTTTGTCCGATCTTTATTCGCCTAACCCTCAGATAAAACTTGAAGTACTCAGGCTATTATGTTAAGAATTTTACGTCATTCCCATAGAATAGTTTATTCAGAAAGCAATAAAAATTAAAAAGATATGACAATAAAAGACTATCTTCACAGAATGAGACTTTATGTCTTAATAAGCAGCCAAATTGCAGTAAGATCAGTTAATGAAACGGCAAGACTTGTCATTGATGGCGGGGCAGATGCCATACAATTACGCGAGAAAACAATATCTGACGATGAATTCATATCACTGGCCGGAGAGATACGTGATATAACAGCTGAAAGAGGAACTTTATTGATCATTAATGATCGTGTAAGAGTTGCCAGGGAAGTAAATGCAGATGGCGTCCATTTAGGTCAACATGACATGAGTATAACAGAAGCAAGAGAAATTATTGGCAGTGAAAAGATCATCGGGGTATCAACACACAATATAATACAGGCCAGGCAGGCGCAAAAAGATGGTGCCGATTATATTGCCATCGGACCCGTCTATCCTACCACAACAAAAGATTATGAACCATCTATAGGGCTCGAAGTTATTCAGGAAATTTCCAGAGAAATAAGCATCCCGTTTCTTGCCATAGGCGCTATAACCCTTGAAAATCTGGATGAAGTTCTAAAGGCCGGAGCTTCAAGAGTAGCAGTATGCTCGGCAATCATAGGTTCTGACGATATAGCTCTAACTACAAGACAGTTTAAAGAGAAGTTAGATAAAACTAAGTGCCTAAAGTGAGCTAAAGTTTAAAGTGACTAAGGTTAAGGAGAAAGTAATAACAGAAAAAACTCTTACCGCTAAGGAAAAAGGAATTTTCAGGAGAAAGGCCAAAGAACTACCATTTGGTTTTTATTTTTTAACTTCCGACCGTTCCTGCCTGTCCGCCGGTTTGTTTGGTGGGCCTTCCTAAGCTGTATCTCTTTTCTCTGTGCCCTTCGTGTCTTCGTGTGAGGAATCTTATCTTATGCATGAAAAAATGAGTTTTTTAAAATCCGCAAAGACCGTAAGCCTCTGTACACTGCTGAGCAGGATTTTGGGACTGGCAAGGGATATTATATGTGCAAGCTTTTTTGGTACCGGCTTGGCCTGGGATGCCTTTGTCGTTGCCTTCAAGATACCAAATCTCTTCCGTCGTCTCTTCGGCGAAGGGGCACTGAGCGCCGCCTTTATTCCCGTTTTTACAGAATATCTCGAAACCAAAGGCAAAAAGGACGCATGGGAACTCATAAACATAACGGGAACATTACTCTTCATCATCCTTGGAGGCCTGGTCGTACTGGCAGAGATTTCGTTCTCTGTAATACCCACGGTTTTCTCCCTTAACCAAAAATGGGACTTAGTACTAAGCCTGCTCATGGTAACATTTCCGTACGTACTGTTCATATGCATGGTAGCTTTTGCAATGGCCGTCCTGAATTCACTCAAACATTTCCTCATGCCTGCCCTGGCGCCTGTCGCACTGAACATATGCTGGATTATGGGCGTATTATTACTTACACCAGTATTCGGCAACACACTGGATAAAAAGATATTTGGTGTTGCCATAGCCATCCTTATCGGAGGTATGATTCAACTGGCAATACAATTACCTGTATTGGCAAGAGAGGGAATAAACTTCAAACCTTCATTATACTTTGCACATCCCGGACTGAAACGTATCCTCGCCCTGATGCTTCCTATAATATTTGGTTTGGCTGCCGTTCAAATAAACGTATTAATGGATAGTGTTATTGCATTAGCTTTTGCCAAACCTCCCGGTGGTTCTGAAAGCTTTCTAGTTGCGGGAATCTCAATACCATATCCTCTGGAAACGGGTGCTGCATCAGTTTTGTATTATGGCGACAGATTGATTCAATTTCCACTGGGCGTATTCGGGATAGCAATGGCAACCGCTGTATTCCCGTTCTTCTCCACACATGCCGCACGTAAGGACTGGACAAACTTCACCGACACATTCAACCAGGCAATAAGGGTTGTATTATTTATCGGAATACCGGCGTCTGTGGGCTTAATATTATTACGAATGCCTCTCGTAGAATTGTTTTACGAAAGAAACGCATTTACGGCAGAATCAACTTACAGAACAACTACCGTTATCCTCTTCTATTCCCTTGGCGTATGGGCCTACTCCGCCTCTCACGTAACCGTAAGGGCTTTTTATTCCATGCAGGACACACTAACGCCCGTAAAGGTAGGAGCCGCTATGGTGGGACTCAACCTTATCCTCAATCTGACCCTCATCTGGTTTCTTCGAGAAGGAGGACTTGCATTGGCAACTGCCATAAGTGCAACAGTTCAAATAATAATCCTGTTTGCCATTCTCCAAAAGAAGCTCAATATCACCGGATATAAACACATTTTTGCATCCATTCTCAAGACATTGATTGCCACCTTTTTCATGTGCATTACGTGCTGGATAACGCTGAAAATAATCCCAACCGGTGATGGAAAACTTATGATAAAGTTCATCAGGCTCCTTATACCCCTGGCAACAGCCCTCACAGCATTCTTTACCGTATCATTTCTGCTGAAATCAGAAGAATTAAGATATCTATACACCTCACTACTGAAGAAAAAGCAATAATTTTTTTATTCTTTTTTTTAATGGGTCATTTGTTTATAATTCGCAGAATTATTTTTACTACTCATCCTGTTATCTGGTAAAAAAGAATGGCAAATGACGAATAACTAATTACAAGCTTAGCCACGGATTTACACAGATTTCCCCGGACAAAAAGCGCCGAGGACAAGACACTGATGTTAAAGCGAAAAAACAGAGCATCTTAAGAATGCAGGAATTGCAGGAAGAGAGAAGCTAAACAATGAATTTGTTTTCTAAGTTTTTTCCTTGAGTTTCCTGATTCCTCAGCGGAAGAACTCTTGCTTCTTGCCTCTTACTTCTTGTATCAAATGACTACTGCCTAATGACGAATTACGATTTGGGATTTACGATTTCAGCTCCCCGCCTGATTAATGACTATAACTTGTATCTAAATAGGGTGTAAATTATGGAAATGCTTGATCTCGCCGCTTTGCTTTTAACCCTGGCGGCAATTTTCAGTTATATCAATTTTCGGTTTCTCAAGTTACCGACTACTATTGGCATTATGCTGATCGCCATGCTTATCTCTATAAGCCTGGTAGTGCTCGGTCACTGTGGTTTTGAAAGCATTCAAAACAAGGCAACGGTGGTGTTAGAGGGTATCGATTTTAATAAAGCCCTGATGCATGGCATGTTGAGCTTCCTCCTGTTCTCAGGGGCATTGCACGTAAACCTGGAGGATCTGGACCAGCACAAATGGATCATCAGTATACTGGCTACATTTGGTGTGGTGATGAGCACCTTTATAGTCGGAAGCATTGCATGGATAGTTTTCTGGCTAATCGGGCTTAAGCTGCCGTTTATTTACTGTTTACTGTTCGGAAGTCTTATAGCGCCGACTGACCCGATAGCCGTGATCGGTATTTTAAAAAAAGCGGGAGTTCCCAAAAGTCTGGAAACCAAGATCACGGGCGAAAGCCTGTTTAATGACGGCGTAGCTGTAGTTGTATTTCTGGTTATTATGGGGATTGTTACGGGAGGCCATGACGTCACTGCCGGACACATTATGCTCCTGTTTGTGGAAGAGGCTATAGGTGGTGTGCTTTTCGGGTTGGCCATTGGTTGGCTGGCTTACCGGATGCTGAAGAGTGTGGACAATTATCAGGTTGAAGTGCTGCTCACCTTAGCGCTGGTCATGGGCGGTTATGCCTTTGCTCGCGTCATCCATGTCTCAGGCCCTATTGCAATGGTAGTTGCCGGGATTTTCATAGGCAACAGGGGACGTCTATTTGCCATGAGTGAAAACACCAGGGAGCACCTGGATTCCTTCTGGGAGTTGATGGACGAAATATTAAATGCAGTCCTCTTCCTGTTAATTGGCCTTGAGATACTGGTACTTACCATTAAGGGAAATTATTTAATTGCCGGCCTGATTATGATTCCGGTTGTACTGCTTGCACGTTTCATCAGCGTGGGTATACCCGTAACGTTCATGCGGCGCATAAGGGATTTCAGTCCTCATGCAGTTAAAATTTTGACCTGGGGCGGTTTGCGTGGCGGTATATCAGTGGCTCTGGCCCTGTCCATTCCGAATGGACCTGAAAGAGAAGCTTTATTAACTGTCACCTACATCATAGTGATATTCTCAATACTGGTACAGGGCCTGACCATCGAGCGTTTTGTAGCCTCAAAAAAGTTGACAGAATAGCTATAATGCATAGTGCGGCAAAAGACGAAAGGCATATTTAACGCAGAGTTCGCAGAGAACAACGAATGACCATTGACTAATGACTATTTACAAAACCGCTCACCACAACCCGAGTTCTGTAAGGAAATTTTTTAATAGTTCTTCCGGCAGGCCAACCACGGTTGAAACATTACCCTTAACCTTTTCAACAAATGCTCCGCCGCATTCCTGTATTCCATACGCTCCCGCCTTATCCAATGGTTCGCCTGACTCAACATAATCATTTATTTCTTTTTCCGACAACTCCTTAAATTTAACTTCGGCTCTTTCATATCCCACTAATTCCTTATATATTTGCGTATCGATGACGGCCAACCCGGAGAAGACACTGTGACAGTTACCGCTGAGTTTTTTCAACATCATATATGCATTGTCAGGAGTTAAGGGCTTACCAAAGATTTCATTATCAAACATAACTATGGTATCACAGCCTATTATGACTGAATCTTTATGATTTCCTGCGACCTCCATGGCCTTGCCAAGGGCATTATCACAGACAAGTACTTCCGGTTCTGCCCCGCTTAGTTTTTCATTAAAATCTACAGGCGGGCTGACTGTAAAATTCAAGCCTAAATCTTTCAGGATCTGCTGTCTTCTTGGTGAAGATGAGGCAAGACATATATCTTTCGTGCTCATGATTTCATAAGTAGGCCTTCGGCAACTTTGTATAAAGTGCCTAAAGTTTCGAAGGCATTTTCACATAAACATTGAATTTTTTATACATTAAATTATAATGTCTACTAGCAGATAGCAAACAAAAATCACTTTTAACACATTTTAACAAACTGCCTGCTTATCTTGTAATCCTATCAAAATCTTTTTGAAATTAAAGACTATGGAAAACCAGCGATTGTATATTGCTATGGTGGGCCTCCCGGCAAGGGGGAAATCCACCATTGCAACCAAACTCAAAGAGAGCCTGATGCATGAATCGGTAAAGGCCAGAATCTTCAATAACGGCGATCTGAGAAGAAAGACAATCCGGTTTTGTTTAATTATTATAGTAACATATCACGCAACACCGGCAAAATAATGAGAAAATTTCTTCTTTTAACTATTATTAATACTTTTATTTGCTCACCCATCTGCCCAGGCCAAAGAGAATTTGAAGATACGTTCCGCCTGGCAGACCCGGACAGATTCCTGGAAGGCCCGGATAGAGTCCGAGAAGGCTCAGGCGGATTCCCAGACAGAGGACGAACAGGCCGTGACGGATTCCGGCCAAATCCAGACAGATTCCCGGGCAGACGACGTCAAACCGGAAGAAGCAGCAATCAGTTATTTTGATTATGAGGCACTGGCGCTTCTTTCAGTAGAGTTAAATCCGGATGAGAATCCGGATTTAGTTATATCCCTGCTCAAACCTTATAAAGACGATGAGGATAATAAAAGCTTTACCTTTTATAGCAGTTTAGGACTGGCCTATAAGAATACAGGAAGATTTAAAGAGGCTATTCCCACATATGTTCGTGCCCTGGAAATAGAGCCAGACGAACCTGCAGCTCAATACTATTTAGGAATTACATATTACAAGAATAACGACTCACCCAATGCGTTAAAATATATTCTAAAAAGCTCTGAGCAAAAACCCGACCACCCCGGTGTAAAGAAATGGATTGATAAACTGACAAAGGAATTAGACATATGCAAAGCCCCCGATATAAGTAATATGAAGAGGGTTCTTAATAGAAAAGATAAAATGTTAACAGGCAAAAAGCCTGATAGAGAAACAAGGCTGAGAATGTATATAACAAAAGATGGAGGACGAATTCAGGTCTTATCAGTTAAGAACAAAATATATTCGTATGGAATTGACAGTGATACAAAAAAGCCGGTAGATTATATAATAATTGATACTGATGGTGATGGGGTGTTTGAAAAAGTAATAAATTCAAAAGGCATATTTGGAGTCCCAACCTGGGCATACAATCCGGAGTAGAGGCAACCCGCAAAGTACGCAAAGGGTAAAAACTATTAAATTTTGTTTTCTAAGTTTTTTCCTGATTTCCTCAATAGTTATTTCACCAAATTTATTGCAAAATGAGTAAGCTTTAGCGTAATAACGCTTAATTTTCATCCGAAAATTTCTAAGTTTTTACATAAAGGATAGTTGAGAGTAAAAGGACTGTACGAATATTCTTGAAGATTGGGAGTAGTTTGATATAATGTGCCAGCATATATCAGAATTTGTACATCTTGATATAACTTTCTTTCAAACTCATATGTATATATAAATCTTCGTTTTCGGGCGTAGCGCAGCTTGGCTTAGCGCACTTGAATGGGGTTCAAGAGGTCGCTGGTTCGAATCCAGTCGCCCCGACCATTACTAATAAAAGGGTTAGGACAGTTTTTTGTAACATTTAAAACTGTCCTTTTTCCTTCACTGAAGTCAAATTGAAGTCAACTTCTAACGCTTCGACTCCATCTCTCAAGCTTTCAGGACAATGATGTGAGTATCTTTGAGTCATCCGAATGTCTTCATGGCCAGCCAGTTTTGCGATCTTGTATATGTCCACTCCTCTTTGTGCCAGCTTGGTACAAAAGCTATGCCTTAAATCGTGGAACTTGAAATCTACAATCTCCGCTTTTCTTACAGCACTATTAAAAGCTCTTCTCAGATTGTGTCTATCAATCTTTGTCCCATGGCTACTAACAAATACAAAATCGTTTTTAATTCTTCTCACCTTTTCCTCTGACTTCCGCAGAATCACATCCATTGCAATCTGATTCAATGGCACAGTCTTAGGCTTACTATTCTTTGTCTTCTGAATAAGAATAGTTTTACGAAATAGATTTACCCTGTTCCATTCAAGAGAAAGCAACTCACCTTGTCTTAAACCTGTATTCAAAGCAAAGACTATTATCTCACACAACCATTCAGGACTACTTTCCAGAAGTCTCTTTTTCATCATCTTCTGTCAACCACCTGGCACGCTCATTGTTCTCTCTCTCATATGAAATCTTGGAAAAGGGCTTATCATTGCCATTAATCCATTCCCAATCCTCAAGAGCTAAAGTAAAAAGCCTTTGAAAGCATTGCCAGTTCCCTGTTAATAGTAGCTGGTTTTGCACATTCATCCAATCTTAATACCTTGTACTTTGATATTTCTTTTCTGGACATTGACAATAAGTTCATATCTCCAAAAAAAGGAATCAGATGATTTAAAGATGAAGCATAACTATTTTGCATACTGCCTGTCACCTTTGGAGCATGTTCCTTCATGAATTTATCCATCATATCCCTGAATGTCTTTTTACTACCTATAGTTTTTTAAAATAGCTTCCTTCGACAATCTCAGTCCTAACCTTAGCCTCAATTGCCTTTGCAAGCTTTCTATCAGAGGTCTCAAGGCTTTTCTGGATCCTCTTGCCATTATGCCTTATACACGTATGCCAGATGCCATTGCTTCGTTTATGCATTTATACCTCCTTTCCCGAAGCCTGATAGTATCTGCATGACGCTATCGGCCGTATTATAATCAATTACCATGAATACCTCCAAGTATTTTATTAACAATTTTCTCTTCTTTGTTACAAGTTCGCTTCATACTCTCCATCATCTTGTCTATATCCTGAAGATCAAAGAGAACACGTTTACCTAATTTGATAGAGGGAATCCTGCCCTGGCTAGCCAACTCATACAATGATTTGACTGGTAAACTCGTGTACTCAGAAACTTCATTAATGTTAACGTATCGTTTTATATATTTGTCGCTTTTCATAGATTTATTACGTTTTTAGTACCAGAAGTACCGTATCGTACCGTATCTTTCCATAAAGTATCTATATGAGAGAGAACTATAAGAAGGTTATGGATATATGCGGTACTATGCGGTACATGCGGTACGTTTTTCCAATAATTCAACTCCACTTCTATATCGTTGCCCACCTGACTGCTTGGGTTTTAATCCTCTTTCAGTCAGTCTCGTGAGAAAAGCCCGCTGGCTCAACACAGTTTCACCAGTATCCTCGCACCATTTCTTGTAAGCATCATATAGGTTGTTGGATTTGTCCTTGCATTCGGACTAAGAATACAACAATCTGTCAAGAATATCCCAATTTCATCCATCTCATTTCTATAGTCATTTGTAGCTGCTTTTACATATACGTGGCGT
>CAXGMX010000089.1:0-8483 GCA_964010955.1 uncultured bacterium | reverse complement strand
ACTGGAAAGACCATAATAGACCTCATAAGAAGCAAGGATAATTTATTCATTGTGGGTGATGAGAAGCAATCCATCTATGGTTTCAGGGATGCAGAGGTTGAAATATTCCAAGATATACAGAAAGATTCCGACCGGGAATCTTTAATTAAACCTGAATGAAAACTTCAGGAGCCGGCCGCAGGTACTCGACTTAGTCAACCATATATTTGACAGATTGTGGTCAGACACCTCAACCGACCGGGAAGAAGGCCAAGATGAGATAACCTCCATGGACACTGCTCAGCAGTTAAAGGCAGGTGCGGAATTTTTAGAGAAGCCGGTCCCTTCAATCGAGATAATTGTAGCGGAGGGAAATGATAAGACCCAGGCCAGGAAATGGGAATCAATGGAGATAGCAAAAAGAATAAAGGAGATTGTAGATAAAGGTGAGATCAAAATTACAAACAAAAGAGAACATGAACGGAATATATCTTACAGGGACATTGCCATCCTGTTCTGCGTTACAACAAACATGAAGCTATATGAACACAGTCTGTCACATCTTGATGTACCTTACTATGTCGTCAGCGGAAGGGGATTCTTTAATACTACGGAGATCACCGACCTGATCAATCTCCTGAAGGTAATCGAATCGCCAACTGATGAGATAAACCTTGCCGCCGTCTTAAAGTCTCCGTTTGTCGGAATAGATGAAGACGCCCTTTTCCGGCTGGCAGACCACGCCCATAACAACAATGAAACCAAGCCTCTCTATCAGGCCCTGGATGAAGTAAGTACAATAAAAGAGTTCGATCCACCATCACGGGACAGGATTATTCAATTCAGACAATTCCTGAATGAGGTACAAGGCATTAAGCCCAGAATCTCATTATGGAACCTGATCTCTTTCATCCTCAAGAAGACAGAATTTCAATCAAAGATGCTCCTCTTCTCCAATGGAAAGAAGAGATATGCAAACCTCCTGAAGATTGTCGAATTATGTAAAAACCAGGAGGATTTCGAACCGCTGACATTGAGAGACTTTATTGAGATTGTAGAAGGTTATAAGTTCAGGGAGATCAGGGAATCCGAAGCACCGGTAGAATCAGAGGAAGATGACGTTGTTAAATTGATTACGACCCATTCCGCTAAAGGACTGGAGTTCCCGGTTGTTATTGTTGCCGACGTTGATAGAGACAATATAAGGTCTTCTGATTATTTTGTGTTTTCAAAGAACCATGGAATCAGTTTTAAGATACTGAACCCATCGACTAATGAAGAGGAAAGGCCCCTGAGTTATGAACGGATTAATGATGAATCAAAAGAAAAGGAATTACGGGAAGAAAAACGCCTGCTCTTTGTAGCAATGACGAGGGCACAGGAACACTTGATAATTTCCGGGGGCATAAACAGGAACAGGACCAAAGGAGATAAAGACAGTGGTAATTGGTATGGTTACATCTCCTCGACTCTCGGCCTGAGCCCGAACCCCAAAGATAACCCGGAGGTCATAAAACTCGATGACATCGAGCAAGGGCAGAATTCATCACAAGCGGTCGAGATAAGACACACGCGCATAAAAAGAAGAAAACAAACCGCCAAAAGAGGGCAAAAAAATTAAACTGCTGACTCAATACAAAAAAGAGATAGCAGCATGTAGTAAAATTAAGACACTTCCACCTTCAAAGGAGATAGCTGATACAGGCAAAAATATTATGTCCACAATCGCGCACAGAGTAGATGTTGATAACAATCACTATGTATACTCCGTCACAGAGATACTCAAGTTTCACTTTTGCCCGCAGTTATATTATTTTAATTCTATTCTGGGTCTGCAGGGTATAAATGAAAGATACTGGATTGAGCCGGATTATGCCGAAGGCGAAGATGAAGGCAATCTAAAAGACGATGAACTGTCCAGACACGAGCTGGGAAATATCGTACACCGGGTCTTTAAAAACTACCATTTCCCTGAAGATAATCTCAAGGAATGTATTAAAAAAGAGCTGAGCGTCTTTGGATTGGAGACAAACCAGGATAGCATTGACCTTGTTATGAGCTGGGTAAACTCTTTCTACAAAAGCGATGTTGGCAAGGAGGTTGTTTCAAGTAAACTTCATAAACGGGAAACATCATTTATATTTAACTACAGACACAATCTCATAAGGGGGCAGATAGACATCTTCTGTTTTAACAATGAAGGTCTGTTAAAAATTATTGATTACAAGGCAAATGATATTACACTGATGAAATACCGGAAAAGTAAAGTACTATCAACTGCAGATGCAGCTTTACGCCCGGGCACTGGAAACGATTTATGGCAAGAAGGTCGATGAAACCATACTCTACTTCCTTGTACCGGATAAGCCGGTAGTAGTTGTTACATCTGAGGAAACCTGCAAAGAATTAGAATCAACCCTGGACGATTTCTTCACGGCACATAGGGACGGAGGGTTTAAAAAGCTGGTCGACCAGAAATGCAAGTGGTGTGAGTATGAGGGGATATGCTAGAAAAAAGTTAGCTCCTCTGCTCTACTCTCAGGGCCCGAAACCGGTTCAGTGTCGCTGCCATTTCGTAGATCCTGAATTCGGCAAAGTCACCCCTTGCTTCCCTATCACTTAAGCAATCCAACCCTTTTTCTCTGATATCGGCTAATACCTGCCGGCATATTTCCATTATGCTTCTCCGGCCGTCTATATAACGGCTAGCATAATGGATAGCGTATCCAATTGCCCTCAACTGACTGGGATGCACGAGCTGTTCCACTGCCGCAACCTGCACCTTGTGTACTCCAAAGCGCATATACAAAAGGTCCTCTATCTTGATATCAATAGGCCGTTTCCCCTTTGAAGCATTCAATACACCTGATGCGGGAATACGCTGAATGTCTGAAGGGGACACAACATCAAAGTCCTGAGAAGAAGGATTATCCTTAACTATCTGATGCGCCTGGGCGGTTAAATCATGTGGAATATATTCAATCATACCTATAACCACATCTGCCAGGCTGAAATAGTCGCCACTACCTCCCATCACGATTACGGTTGATATACCCTTTTCTTTATGGAGACTGCGCACGTGTTCCACAAATGGAGTAATCGGTTCCTTGTCTTTTGCGATCAGGGCCTTCATCCGCGGATCACTAATCATGAAATTTGTTGCCAGCGTATCCTCATCCAGCAAAAGAGTACTTGCACCCACTTCAAGGGCCTCCAAGATATTAGCTGCCTGAGAGGTACTTCCGCTGGCATTAGCGGTGGAGAAAGTAGTGGTAGCCTGATCAAACGGCAGATTAGAAATAAAGGGGTCTATATTCAGATTCTGAATACTGCGTCCGTCCTCCGCCCTTATCTTGACAGCATCGGCATTGGTTACCACAAACTCACGGCCATCATCCGGGATATGGTTATATACTCCGTGTTCCAATGCGTTCAATAGAGTGGATTTCCCATGATATCCTCCGCCCACAATCAATGTCACACCTTTTTGAATACCCATTCCGGTCAGTTCTCCATGGTTGGGTAATTCTATGTTGACTTTCATCGATTGACAGCTTTCAAAAGGTACCAGCCGTTCTGATCTGAGCGGCCGGGGATCGACTCCACTTGACCTGGGCAGTACGGCACTGTCCGCCACGAATGCTATCCAACCTAACTCAGATAATTTTTCCCTGATAAATTCAGCATCTTCAACGGTCTTAATATGACGGTATAATTTATCTTCAGGAAGCTCCCGGAAATATAGTGAATCGTTTACAACGTGAGGAATAACTTCTGAAAATATGCTGACGGCTATCCTACCAGCAATCCTGCGTCCGAAAGCCGGGAGGCCAACCAGGAAGCGCGCCTCGACGCAACCATTCATTATCACCATGGAAGAGGTTTTGAGCACCTCCTGTCCCGGACGATCTATTTCGATAATCCCGCTCTTCCCTGAACCCTCCCTTTGTGTATTATGCTTTTTAATGGAATGATAAAACCGTCTTGCCAGGAAGTCACACAGGGCAACATTCCTGCAGTCATTATAATATGTATCCTCAGGAAATCCGGCTGTTGTTTATGGGGATTATGACTCTTACCTTACTGGGTATGGCAAACGGGTCGCCCTGAACGTGGTCAATCGAAAGCTCAAAATCCTGATATTGATAACTGCCCTTTATGGCCTTATAAGCAGGATATGATTTCCCATCCATTCTTAATAATGCCCGTACCAGTTCATTTTGATTTTGCATCTGATTCCCTGTCCTATTATTAACTTTCTCTTATTTATAACAAAAGAGCTTACTTTTTTCCAATTTATAAAACTCTACAGGATTATTCCCGTCATACTTTCATCAAGACAGGTCTTGAAATATTATTTGTTATTTTTAAGCCGACAGTTTAAAATCAGTGTTATTCTATTAATTCGTCTTAATAATAACAATGCCTTCTTTGTCTCATATAATACATAAGCAGCTGCCTCCCCCGATAGGTGACGTTGAGTACATCTATAACGATGATCAAATCATCATTGTTGATAAACCGGCAAATATGTTGTCAGTACCCGGCAAGACGCCGGAAAAACAGGATTGTCTTATTCACCGTGTTCAGCAGCGTTTCCCGGAAGCACTTATCGTTCACCGCCTGGATTTTTCTACTTCGGGTCTCATGGTTATTGCACGAAACCCGGAATCACACCGTGAGCTAAGCCGCCAGTTTCAGGATCGTGAAACCGAAAAGACCTATATCGCAAAAGTGTACGGCCAGCCGGAGGAAGAATCCGGTGAAGTGAATGTACCGTTGCGCTGTGATCCGGAACGGCGTCCACTGCAGATTATCGATCACCAACATGGTAAAGCGGCTCAAACTTTCTGGCGAATCCTTGAGCGGCATGAAAAGAGCTGCAGCCTTGAATTGACCCCTGTTACGGGACGCACGCACCAGCTACGCGTGCATATGCAGGCACTGGGACACCCCATTCTCGGCGATGAGCTTTATGGCCATAAGGCCGCATTTGCAATGGCCAACCGATTGTATCTGCACGCCAGGAAATTGATAATCACCCACCCGACAGACAATAATCGGTTGACCTTCCTCAGTACCATCGAACCTTTTTAAAATATAAATCAACTCTTGCTTTAAAATGGATTAAGGGTTATCCTTTTATTTGAAAAATATTGTGCTTGTACCAGTACGTGAGCAGTCGTGCTCAGCAGTAAGTTGTGTCCTAAAGGAAAATGAGGGGAAAATGAGTATACTGATTGAAGAACTTAAGAAAGAACATTCAGGAATCATTGCCACACTCAACGAAGTCAAAAAACTTGGTATTCTTTCAAAGGAAGGACAAGATAAACTCATATCTGTACAAACGAGTTTGCTTGCACATCTCGAAATGGAGGATGATCAACTTTATCCGATACTTCGCAAACAAGCAGAAAATAATAAAGACCTAAAAAACACATTAGATCTATTTGAAATGGATATGGAGAATGTCTCAACAATTGTACAAGAATTTTTTGATAAATACTCTGAGGAATTTTCAGGTGAGAAACTCCAGGAAGATTTTGAAAACCTTTTCGCTGCCCTTAACAATAGAATAAGTAACGAAGAAGCATCCCTCTATGAAGAGTATGAATACATGACTGAATAAAATGTTTGCGTTTAAGGTGTGTACCAGAATTCATGTACATAATATAGGATTATCCCGGTATTATAGTCTCAAAAATGTTTCCAACAAAGGCGCTTAGTGGTTGCACCACAAATGATTTTTCCGGATTAATATGGATACCAGTATAGGTATTTATTGCTTCCATTGGAGTCATTGAAATCAGAAACGTGCCTACAAAAAGCCCCAATTGCAAAACCTGTTAAACCGCTACACTTGAAAAACCGTCCCGATGCCCCAACAATACCAGACAGAATAATAGCCCATATAGCCGCAATGTCTAACAATCCCGTCATATATTCCATTATTAAAATAAGCCCCTTTCAAGTTCTTTTAAATGATATAACTTATAACCACAGAAGAGGCTGATTATCATTAGCTTTGTAAGTGTAAGGCGCAAAAGCAATTCCAATGTATCTTGCTTAGCAAAAAACCTTTATAACATGCGATATAAGCAGTAGTTACAGATTGTCGTGTTATTCCGACGTTCGGTTTGATTCATAATAATGTCACGTAAAGAAACAACCAATGCCAGAATGTAACAGTTTAAGACAAATATGGGGAATCTGTATGAAGGGCTTTTACACACTCGTAATAGTGCTTACAATACATGTACTATTTTCACAAACTTGTGTCCAGTCACAGGAAGTGGAAAAACCTTTTCCATACGAAAGTTGGAAATATTTATACGAACCAAAATGTTCAAAATGCCATCCACTTGACAGGATTTTTGCAGATCCGAAGACTAAAGAAGAGTGGAAGATCTGTGTAAACAGGATGATTGAAAAAGAGCCCCTTGTGGATTACGCCGGAGGAAGGAGAGCTGATAATTGCGGAAATCATTGGCATCAGAAAGGGCGTAATAGGATCTTTTCCTCAGAAGAAAAAATATGATGATGCTCGATTGCTCTTTATCGACAGGTGTACAGTGTGTCATTCTGTGAACAGAATTCTTTTAGCAGATAAAACGGCAAAAGAATGGAATGAAACCGTAACAAGGATGAGAGATAACGCACCAGAACTGTTCCTTGACGAAGATCTCCCTGTCATAATAGAATATCTTACCGAAAGAGGGAAAATTATGCGTGATGACGTTGCAGCTCAAAAAATAGTAGATAAATGTCTGATATGTCATGATGGCGGCAGGATTTTTCTGGAACGTAAATCAAGAAGAGAGTGGAAAGAAATCGTTGCTGATATGCGCTTGCTGGTCAGGGAGGAATTGAAAAAAGATTGGTTTACACACCACGAATCCAAGATCATTGTCAATTTACTTGTAAAGACGCAAGGCCTGGTACCAGGGAGCAACACAGCAAATACAAAAGAAGCAGGAGGCAAGATTCACCGCAAAGACGCAAAGAACGCAGAGAAAAACTAAAAATTTAGGTGAAAAAGCTAAAGACAAAAGACACTAATTTCCCCCCGGACAAAAAGCGCCGAGGGCGAGTAAAAGGCACGAATTGACACTAATGTCGAATAACAAATAACTAATAACTAATTACAAACTTAATATGGCGATTGACTACACAAAGGGAAAAAAGGTTCAACCACAAAAATACTCCTATCCCCAACAATCAGGGCAGTCAAAGAAGGTAATGCTGATATTTCCTCCTGACTGGTATCCATCCGAACCTTATTTGAGTCTGCCAACCCTGACCGCATTTTTAAGGGGGTCCGGACATCGTGTTGTCCAGAAGGACATGAACCTGGAAATGTATGACTGGTTCTTCAGTGAAAAAGGTCTTAACCTGATATCCGAAAGGATTCCACGTAAACACATCCATTTCGATATTACCAGGCTTATCGAGAAAGCAGAGTCTGCAAAGACTATTGTACGGTCACAGAAATTTTATAATGTGGATAAGCTGGAATGGGCCATGAATGTTTTTCGTGAAGTGACTGATGCCATATCCCTCGCTTACGCCCCTGCAAAGATCTGCATGCCTCCTATGGAAACCGACTTGAATTATAAACTGTTTATCTCTTCAGATATTCTTGAAGCTGTCGAAGATTCCCGGGTAAATGTGTACCGGGATGTGTTCGATCACATTCTCAAACCTGCTATCGAGGCAGAAGAACCTGACGTAATCGGAATCTCCATTGTCTTGAAGCAGCAGCTCTTCTCCTCCATGACCTTCTGCGCTATGATAAAAGAACAGTTTCCGGGTATTCATATTACCATAGGTGGAAATACGGTGACTCGACTGCGTGATGTATTACCACAAGCTCACAACATGTTTTCACTTTTTGATACGGCCATAATGTATGAGGGGGAAACGGCATTTTTACAGTTAGTAAATGCCATAGGTACTGACCGGGACTTTTCCACGATTCCCAATCTTATATTCAAAGATTCTACCGGAATTCATACATCTACGATTACTTCCGCGGAGGATATGTCAACTTTACCTCCACCTGATTTTGACGGCCTCTCTCTTGAGAAATATTTCGTGCCCGATAGGATTCTACCTTACCTTTCCACCCGCGGGTGTTATTGGGGGAGGTGTGAGTTTTGTGATCACGGTGAAGGTTATACCGCCGGGTACCGGGCCAAAAATATTGGCCAGATTATTGAGGATATCCGACATCTGAGGGATAAGTATCAGGTTGCCCATTTTCATTTCCCTGATGAATCTTATCCAGCTGCGTTGTTTAAAAAATTGACCCGCAGGTTAATTGAGGCTGATTTGCAGATCGCCTGGTCAACACACTTACGTTTTGAAGAGAGTTTACTGGACGATAGGGTGTGGGCAGATGCCGAAAGGTCCGGGTGTAAATTCCTGCATAGTGGGGTTTGAAGTCCGGGAGTGAACGGGTCCTCAAATTGATGGGTAAGGCAACTACTACAGAAGTAATTCAG
>CAXGMX010000088.1:0-8603 GCA_964010955.1 uncultured bacterium | reverse complement strand
TACCATACTCTTGATAAACTTCAAGTCGCCTATGGTATTCTTAGAACCCGGTATTATAATCAAATCCGGTTTACCTATTGACTGCGCATCATCCACAAACCTTACGCAGATATCTTTTTCTCTCTTAAGTACATCAAAATCGGTAAAATTGGAGATCCTTGGTAATCTTATGACCACAACATCAATTTGAGATTTGGATGGTTTATAGTTTTTATTATCTAGCTTTTTATTACCGGTATCAAGACATACCGAATCTTCATTATCTATATTTATATCGTTAAAATACGGAAGGACACCTAAGACAGGTTTACCTATCCTCTCTTCCAGCATTTCAATGCCTGGTTCCAGTATTCCCATATCACCTCTGAATTTGTTTATGATTATACCGCAGACCCGTTCTCTTTCATCACTGTTCAAAAGTTCCAGCGTGCCAACTATCCATGCAAATGAGCCCCCCCTTCAATGTCTGTTACAAGTATTACCGGTGCATCTGCAATTTCTGCAATCTTCATATTGACAATATCATTATCCTTGATATTAACTTCAGCCGGGCTGCCAGCCCCCTTCAATTATGATAATGTCGTGTTGTTCACTCAGCGCTGAATACGCGTCCTTCGCAATATCCAGCATTTTCTTCTTGTTTCCATAATACTCATTAGCAGTCATGTGGCCAATCGGCTTTCCCATAGTTATAATCTGGGATCCATTATTGCCGGTAGGTTTCAACAGAATTGGATTCATCTCTACTAAAGGGAATAAACCGGCGGCTTCCGCCTGTGCCACCTGCGCCCTGCCCATCTCCCCGCCTCCAACCGTTACATAAGAGTTGTTGGACATATTTTGCGCCTTAAACGGTGCAACGTTCAGACCTTCCTGTCGGAGAATACGGCATAGTGCACACACCAGAATGCTCTTGCCGACGTCTGATCCTGTTCCCTGCACCATTATAGCCTTTGCCTTCAAATTGAGACTCCTTTAATATAAATAAAATACCTCTACTACAAATATTCATGCCTGCCTGTGGATAAGGAACTAGAACTCAGCCGATTTGGGTGTACGTGGAAAGGGGATTACATCGCGAATATTGTCCATACCGGTAACAAACTGCACCAGCCGTTCAAAGCCAAGGCCAAAGCCTGCATGTGGTACTGAACCGAATTTCCTCAGATCCCGGTACCACCAGTATGGTTCCAGATCCATTCCATGGAACTTAATACGTGCATCAAGCTTTTGCAGATCATCTTCCCTCTGCGACCCGCCGATTATTTCGCCGATCTTGGGAACAAGTACGTCCATTGCTGCCACAGTTTTACCGTCATCATTCTGCTTCATGTAAAAAGCCTTAATCTCCCGTGGATAGTCGGTAACGATTACCGGTTTTTTAAATTCCTTTTCGGTAAGGAAACGTTCGTGTTCGGTCTGTAGATCGTTACCCCAGTTCGTCTCAAATTCAAATTTTTGTCCTGACTTATTTAATATGTCTATAGCTTCTGTGTAACTAAGACGGATAAACTCACTCTCTTTGACATGGCTGAGTGTATCCATAATGGTTTTATCAATATGTCTGTTAAAGAATTCCATATCATCAGCACACTCATCAAGTACTATGGTAATCAGGAATTTGATATAATCCTCAGCCAGATCGGCATCATCATCAAGGTCGGCGAAAGCCATCTCCGGTTCGATCATCCAGAACTCTGACAGATGACGTGAGGTATTGGAATTTTCCGCCCGGAATGTGGGTCCAAAGGTATAGACATTACCCAGGCCGCAGGCATAGCACTCTAACGCCAGTTGTCCGCTTACAGTCAGAAAAGATTCTTTCCCGAAAAAGTCTTGGCTGTAATCAACATCGTCTTCATTTATGGGTACAGCAGCATGGTCAAGTGTGGTTACCCTGAACATCTCTCCTGCTCCCTCGCAATCACTGGCAGTTATAATTGGAGTATTGATATAAAAAAAGCCTCTCTCTTGAAAGAACTCATGGGTAGCTTTAGCCAGCTTGTTACGGACGCGAGTAACTGCACCGAATGTGTTGGTCCTGACCCTTAAATGGGCAATCTCTCTCAAACGTTCAAAGGAAACCCGCTGTTTACCGATCACATATTCCTCCGGATCACAGTGTCCGTAAACCTTTACTTCATCAGCCTTAACCTCAACACTTTGCCCGCCTCCCTGCGATTTTACCAAAGTCCCCTTCACGGCAATTGAGCTTCCGGGTGAAGTTTCAAAATATCTTTTTGATAGTTATCCAGGTCTCCGTCGACAACTATCTGCAGATTGTTGAAGCAGCTACCGTCATTTACTGCAATGAAAGAGAACCCCCCTTTTGAGTCCCGCCTTGTCCTGACCCAGCCCTTAATCAGTACCTCATTATTGATATCCTTGCTACTGAGCACATTAACAATATACGATCTCTTCAACACCATCTCCTTAACATAAATCATTAACAAACATAGAAAATTCTTTATCTAACAACATATTCCTGTACGACGTCCTTCTGATCTGTTCCGTCAGAAAACACACTATTCATTACCAATTTCAATGCTTTTAAGAGTTTTTGATTTTCCTTCCTGGTTCTGACGGCAACACGGAAATACTTATCACTCAGGCCAATAAAATTTGAACAATCCCTGATAACAATATTGTCCTTTATCAAAAGATCCTGAATTCCTGATGATGTTATTTCAGCATTATGAATCTTCACCAATATGAAATTGACTGATGGTTGAAGTGGTCGTATGCCCTTTATGTCAGTAAGGCCATCATATAGGAAAGCTTTTTCACAGGACACATATTGCCGTGTATTGACAGCGAACTCAACATCGCTAATGGCAACATGGCCTGCAATCTGTGCAAATGTGTTAACGGTCCATGGTTCTTTAAATTGCATTAATTTATTAACGTTAGATTCATTTGCAACAAGATATCCAAGCCTCAGTCCCGGGAATCCATAAAATTTTGTCAGCGATCTGACAACTATTAGATTGTCAATCAAGGGAGCCTCTTTTATAACGCTATATTTCCCGTCATCATCAACAAATTCCATAAACGCCTCATCTACAACTATCAACATGTTTGAACTTCTCTTTACAAGCTCTAATATATCTTTTTTCAGTATAAGCTGCCCTGTTGGATTGTTAGGATTGCACAGAAATACCATACCGTCTTCGATATTCTTCAGGCTTGAGAGATCTGTGTTAGTCAGCGGAAAGATTCCGTTATCATTTACAATCTCAACTACTTCGACATTTGCACTGGCCAGTGCATCTTTAAATTCACTGAATGTAGGTTGCAGGAGGACACCATGTTTGGGCTTCATGGCACGCGGTATCAGATAAAACAGTTCATTCGAGCCATTACCAACAATTATGTTTGAGTCATTAAAGGAAACTTTATCTGCTATAGCTTTCCTCAGGTTTGTACACTCACTGTCCGGATAGTTCTTGATATCATCAAATCGTTGCAGGATAAACTTGTGTACGTCTTCAGGGCAGCCAAGTGGGTTTACACTTGCACTAAAGTCTATGATTTCATCAGGATTCAATCCATACTTATTACATAACTGATTTATGTTGCCGCCGTGTCCGTTAAGCATATTTCTATATTAAAGAGATTTTTAACAACGAAATTTTACAGAAAAAAGATTATATATTAGGACATTTCAGGACTAACAAGGGCATTGTCTTCCGTATTGATTAAATGCGACAGCTCCTGTCTGGCCTGCCCGATTGTCAGAGGAAGTGAATTTATTGGAAACTTCTCTTTATCCCGCAATGCCTCCATTAATTGCGCTATCTGTGGCAATTCCAGCTTAAGCCCCTCAAGCTTCCTCGAATCCGTAAATACCTTTTGCGGAGTACCTTCCTGAACAATTATTCCTTTATCCATAATTGCCACCCTATCCATAAGAACAGGTACAAGGTCAACCGAATTTGTTGCGAGTATTATGGTGATACCCTTTTTCTTGTTCAGGTCATTAAGTATTTTCATCACACTCTTGACGCCTTCCGGATCAAGTCCACTGGTTGGTTCATCTAATATGAGTATCTCCGGTTCCATGGCAAGGATTCCGGCAATACATATCCGCTTACTCTGGCCGTAACTGAGTGCGTGAATTGCCTTTTTAGCAAACTCTTTCATTTTGACTAATTCGAGTGCATTGTTTACCCTGCTCACAATTTCATCATAGCTCAGGTTCAGATTTGTAGGCCCAAATGCAACATCTTCTTCAACTGTAGGCGCAATGAGTTGATCATTGGGATCCTGGAAAACCATACCAACTTTCCTGAAAACATCTCCCGGGTTAAACTCATTTAATTTTATATTATCTAATACTACCGATCCGGAGGCCGGCTTTAAAAGGCCATTAAAATGTTTAAGTAATGTAGTCTTCCCTGAGCCGTTTGCACCGAGAACGGCAATAAATTCACCCTTTACAACATCAATGTTAACGCCATTCAACGCTTGCGTACCATCAGGATATTTATATATTAAATCTTCAACTTTTATCTTAATCATTATTAACTATAAACAAAAACCCAAAATAAGATAAAGATGCCAGCAAAACACCACATGACAAGAGTATGGCATAATCATTTTTAACTAATGGAGTAAGGTGGAATGTCAGTACCCTCCCCCCATTATATCCTCTTGATGCCATTGCAGTATGAACATTTTCAGCCCTGACGATTGATCTGATAAGCAGTACGCCTCCGAGGTTGCCGAATGATTTAATAGTCTTAAACCATGTAACATAGCCCAGTCTGCTTCTCTGCGAAGACATCATTGTTTCCATTTCTTCTACCAGCAAAAACAAGTATCTATAAACAAAGGACAATACTTCAATCAATGTCTCCGGTATCTTCATCCAGCGAGCGGCCATGCATATCTTTGAAATTGTTGTGGTAAAGGATAATAAAAGTAAGAGCATTACCCCCCCTGCTACTTTTGTGAACAGCAACAGGCCAATTAATAACCCCTCTTTTCTTAAAGCAAGTTCATAGCCCAGGAATGAACCGGACAGCACAACTGTCTCTCCTTTGTGTAACCCCATTATAAGCATTATAAATACTCCGAAAAAAAGTGGCATTATCATTCGAAGACCCAGGTTCAAAAAGGAGATTTTAATGGTCTTTAATAATATTAGAGAGGTAACAAGGAAAACTAATGGAATCACAATGTCATTAGATAATATATTAAGAAGGAGGCCGATGCCTATGTAAAACAGCTTGACCCTTACCTCTATATTTGTAAGCCAATTGTTCCTATGCGCAAAATGATCCATCACAACATGCTTTAATATTTCCATATTTATGTACCTGAATTACTTTTGCCTTTTCCTTCAATAAATAGTTTTCTGAAATTGTAGCCGATTATGATGCCGCCGATAAGGCCGAAAACAGTAAAAACAAACAGTAAAAGATCTCCCTGGTCGGTGTTTATATATGGATCCTTTGGCGGGTGTCCATATTTCTCGGCATACTTTCCCACGATACTTACGTCAATTCCCGTCCATTTTCCGTTTTTCAGATTCTATTGATTCTTTATCTTTAATATCTTTTATTGTATTGTTTGCCTCTGTTGCACATAAAGCATGTGATTGAATAAGACATAATGTGAGTACAAAAACAATGAAATACTTTAACATAATCCTTAAATCCCTTAATTCTTAAATCTCTGAATCAATCAATTATTACACCTTTACAACTTTAAGGCTTTGTAAAATACCCGGACGTACCTTATAAACATAGGATATAGCAAAACCAACCACTATACCTTCTGCGACACATAATGGTCCCTGTGAAGTAGCCATGAATACAACAAAGATTTCCAGCATTGCCTTCGCGCTGTGCATTATTGCAATCGGCAAAGATTCACCTCCTTCTAATACCAAAAGCCCTAATCCAATTGAGGTCCCCATATATGTAAATAAATCTGATACTACCCCGGCAGCGAAACCACACCAGAAAAGTCTCAGTCCCATTCTTTGCGCAATCCTGAATGCAAAATATCCTGAAAATGAACCAAGTACGCCCATCGAAAAGATATTAACGCCCAGAGTTGTAAGCCCCCCATGTGCCAGGAAGAGTGCCTGTATAAATAATGCAATCCCTGCAATCACAACGCTCACAAAAGGCCCTAACAACATCGCACTCATTCCGGTTCCTGCAGGGTGTGCAGTTGCCATTCCGTTTAAACCTACCACAGGAATTGGAAAACACGAGAAAACGAATACGGCGGCTCCGACTAATCCTACTAATGGTAAGAAGCCGGGAACTTCTTTCTTATTTTTCCTTAGTTTGAGCGTACCGACAACAACGAAAGGCATTATCATAACAACCCAGAATATGGCCCATTTTGGAGGAAGAATCCCTTCTGTAATATGCATTGCATGCGCAACTTGTGGCAATAACAATAAAGTAAAAACCACAATTATGCCTGATAGTATTATTCTCATTATGCTCTTTTCTGCCTCCCCATCCCCACCTCTTTAAATAAAAAAAGCCCGTAACTTTTCATAGTAAAAAGGTACGGGCTGCTAGTTAGTCTGCGTGCGAATGAAAATGCAGACTAATTACTGTTGACCTTCACCTTCTTTACCATCGAAGATTATGTGAAGCAATTACAGGCAGGTCTTCTGACTATCGAATCGTCCTACTCATTGCACCTTCCCATCCGTTTTATGCGGATAGTGGCTTTTAGTCTTACAACCTAGTTGTGAGACTTGCAATTTTCGTCATCGACTACAGCGGCGGGTCCGTTCCCTGTTATACAAGGGATTCCCTTTTAAATCCCAATCCTCAATTTCTAGAATGGGATTACCTGTAACCGTATTCTCAAATTGTTTTAAACTAAATTATAACTTCAGAATTCTACTTTCTGGTGTTAGGAATGTCAAATGATTTTGTATTTGTCTTTTATCTTTACTGATAATTCGTGAGTTAGAGCCATTGCCTTTTCTGCTTCTTCTAGTGGCATAGTACCAGTACCACAACTTGGAGTTATCAATGAGTTCTCAATTACTAATTTTGCTTCAATCCCGCTATTTACAAGATAATCTACGGCTGATACAAGTTTTTCCATTAAGCTATCTATCGTAACCTCTTTAATACTCTCAGTAGTTGGTACAATCCCCCATGCAAGTATTCCACCCCTCTCAAGAAACGAGTTAACTTCACTTTTATATATTAACATGGTATCCATGTAGCCATACGCATCAAAGCTTATAATATCTACCTGAGTTTCCATAAGCATAGTCCAGTCAGTATTCCCGCAACAGTGAATACCTGAAAGAGCTTTACGATCGTAAATTGACTGGAAAATCTCATTGAACGAGTCAACAATCTGTTCCTTCTTTAAACTGGCAAATGCAGAACCATAGCTCGACAGATACGGTTCATCCAGAAATATAATACTAGGCAAACCAAATTCAGAATATTTATCAATCTGCCAGCAGGCCTTCATTGACAGCAATTTTACTATTACATCGAAAAGAACCGGATCATGAAGTACGGATATCTGCTCTGGGTTCTTTAAGGTACCGGCAAGTGTTATGGGCCCGACTATCTGTCCCTTTGTTGCACGCAGGTGTTCTGGTTTCCTCTCCTTAAGAAGCCTGACCATGTTTGAGAATCCAACAGCGTAACTATCACTTATAGAAAGAGCTCCACATCATCTGTTAAATACTTGTTGTAAAATGTCTCTAATTCATCAGTATTATCGTCAGGCATGTCTACATATATTTTCTTCTCCTCCAGGACAAGCTTCAGAAAAGGTAGTCCTTCCGTGTATTGGACTAACATTTCCTCCCTCATATCTCTTTCCGGGAGTTGCGGCCAACACGGTATCTCCGTGAGCGTATTCAGGATAAGATTACATGCGTCATCAACATTCTTATGAGGATAACTACCTATGGATGTCGCTGAAAAGTTTCCCTTAAAAATATTATGGTCCATAATATCTGGATAATATATGAATCTCTGTTTGGGTACAGTTGAACAAAAATTATGAAGACAAAAGAAACTAAATGTGAATGGTTATTGTTTGCATATATCTGTGGAAACCCGCGTTCTATTAATTATATCATAATCCTTTAAACTTCTCTCTGACCTCATCGATTTTACCACAGGTCATTTCACCCTCTGTGCAGGGACCGGCTATGCAATTTGGCCCTGATTTAGAGAAGATGCCGGGAAGAATATTTCTGACCAGTCTCAGCATTTCAGTTGCAAGGTCCCTTATCTCCCATTGGGCACGGTTACAACATCTTACACTAAAAAAATGAAGTAATTCTCTGGCATTCATAGTAATAATTATCTTTGTCTCGGCGGCATTAGGCAAGATAAAGCGTGCATCTTCATTTGACTTTTCACCGGAACCGCCCAACGCTTCAACAAGTTCATCATACCATTTCTGGATCTCTCGCATCTTTTCCACAAACCATTCATTTTTTACCTGTAGCCTCAATACTCGGTGGTATAATAAAATCAAATATTTGTTCTCCAGAGTTTTTTGTGTTTTTTCACTGTGTTCGCCTACATATCTCTGGCTTTTGTGTGAATATGATGCGATTCTGTGTCTGACAAGTTGGTGTGAACATG
>CAXGMX010000087.1:0-8637 GCA_964010955.1 uncultured bacterium | reverse complement strand
ATACAGCTCCAAGCATATGTCATTGCACAGACATCTCAGGAGTATTTTGGTTATCATTTTAGCATGGCTATTAATGAGAAGGAAATCTATGATGATTTTAAGTTAATAGTTAAGTTTAAGGGTGCCAAAGGAAGGGAAGATCGAGGCGGGGGTCCGGTGTGGCGTTATCAGGACAATAATAATTACTATATTGCAAGGGCTAACCCTCTTGAGAATAATTACAGGGTTTACAAGGTTGTTAATGGTAATCGCATTCAGATGGATTCTGCCCGTCTGAAAGTAACAAGTGGTGAGTGGCATACAATTAAAATTATAACCCGAAAAGATCATATCCAGTGCTTCTACGATGGGCAACCTTATTTAGAAGTAGAAGATAATACTTTTCAAAAAGGTGGAAAAATCGGTCTTTGGACAAAAGCTGATGCTGTAACCTATTTTGATGATCTTGAAGTAAGACCAATAGAATAATTAGCTAGAGGTAAAAAGGTGTCAGTTGGGTTGGAGAAAATTGATTTGAGTCTTATCTGTCTCGACTAACTACGTAGTCGCCTAGTTCCAGGAGTGAGGTTTTGTAAACTGAGTCCGGAATGACGGAGAGATTTTCCTGTGCATCCTTTATCAGCCGTTTTGCGGTATCGTATGCGTAGTCCACGGCATCATGTTCTGCAAGCAGGTCAGCTATCGCGGCTTTTGAGTCTTTACTGTTGTTCTGGAAGATAAGTTCAAGTGTACTCTCTCTGCGGTCTGTCGGAAGTTTATCTACCAGCCTGATAAACGGCAGTGTAAGTTTTCCGATCTGGGCATCCAGGTTCACCGGTTTGCCCATTTCTTCCTCTTTACCCATAACATCCAGACAATCATCTATTATCTGGAATGCCATTCCAATCTTCGAACCATAATTTGTAAGCGCCTCAGTCTGCCATTTATTTGCTCCCGAGGAAATAGCCCCTAATTTACAACTGGCGGCACATAGAGATGCTGTTTTGCGTTCGATAATACTTAAATATTCTGATTCTGTCACCTCGGTATCATAGCATCTTAAGAGCTGGACCATTTCACCTTCACACAGGATGTTTATGGTCTGGGACATTATGAGTGTTGACACTTGGGAATCGAGGGCGGAAAGTATGGTATAGGCCCGTGAAAAGAGATAATCACCAAACAGGATAGATATCTTACTCCCCCATTTCATGTTCATCGTCTCGATGTGCCTTCTTACCACTGCTTCATCAATAATATCATCGTGTACAAGGGTTGCCGTATGTATGAGCTCTACAACTACTGCCAAATCAATATGTTGCGGGATTAAACCACCTGAACATTGACCTGACAGTAAAAGCAATGCCGGACGTAATCTTTTACCCTGTAGCTTGCTGATATGATACACTAAATCGGAAAGACGTTTGTCTGCCGGAGACAAATCACTGTAAATGCGCTCCTCTACCTCGCGCATCTGATCTTTTAAAGGCTCTAAAATAACTTCCATACTCATCTAATATATGACTCCTGACATTTTTCTAAGCGAGTTAAGTTGTTTTGAGCTAAATATATTATCAAGAACTCAAAAAAATGTCAATTATGTTTTATTCTATTATTTTACTTATTTAATTTATGTTAAAACCCACCTAAGTCTCTTTTCTCATTATCTTTGATATGTTTATTTCTTTACGAAAGTGTTCTACTATGTCACCATACAGACACTTCTCAACACACACATTCTCATTAAACGGAATAGTTCCAAGAACCGGAGATGAGGAGAATCTCCCTATTTCTCCGACAAAATCTTCTCCATTCTTCAACATATTAAATATTATTCCCTTTATTCTAAGATTCCTGCTCCTGGCATATTCTAACGTCAAGAGGGTATGGTTTATTGCCCCCAGATAATGTTTACTCACTATTACGAGTGCCAGGTCCATCTTCAGTGCCATGTCAGCAACAAGCGTATTGTCATCAATTGGAACCATGAGGCCGCCAATTCCTTCAACAACAACAAAACCATGTCTGTCCGTAAGTTCCCTGTACGCTTCCCATACTTTCTCCATGTCTATAGGAACGCCAGTCTTCGATGCTGCCATCGTTGGCGCTAATGCTGGCTTAAGACGAATGGGACTCACAAGATCATCATCATCAGTACTATCGATTATTTTTTTCAGATATACGGCATCTTCAGAGACAAGTTTTCCATCTATTTCCTTTGCGCCTGTAGCAACAGGTTTCATGACACCTACATCCAGGCCATGAGCTTTTATCGCAGCAGCTATTGCACCGGCAATGACGGTCTTGCCAATACCTGTATCAATACCAGTAACAAATACGCCTTTTTCCATAAATTAACTATTCTTAATTTCCTAAATCTAATTTATCGCCCTTTTTTAAATTTAATACATCCCTGGCGCTGCCACGATTTATTGATATCTCTAAATATCCGGAACTTCCAAATATTGCCAATGCTTCATTTGCTCCTACATCCGCATATGATTTACAGATTCCGTTAATCCTTTTTCTGTCCATTGTAATTGCCACTCTTTCAGCATTGATCTTCATCCTGTCAATAACTTCTTTATTGACATTGGTAATAAGATTGCCAAAACCATCTATATATATAATTTCGGCCGTTAACACCCCACCCGGTGAACGTATCGGCTTTGGCAGATCAATTTCATTAATCTTATCAACCCGCCCACCCAGTTCCTTGCGACTAAATTCTTTGGAGAGATGCGCTGCTACAGGCGCAAAGATGTCACGTCCGTGAAATGTATTACTGACTTCCGGCAGGAATAATTTACTGTTAGTAACCTCTCTGATTGACGGAGATTCCTCATTCGCAACAATAAACGAGAGCACCCCATTGTCAGGTGCAAGGAATAAGTAATCCTCAGTCTTTAAACAAAGAATCTTTCTGTCACTTCCTACCCCGGGATCAACGACAACTACGTGGATCGTCCCCTTTGGGAAATAAGTATATGAACTGTTAAGGGCATAAGCAGCTTGAAATACATTCTGGGGTTCAATGTTGTGGCTAATATCAATTACGTTTGCTGATGGGTTGATATTAGCAATTACACCCTTCATCACACCCGCATATCCATCCTGTAAACCAAAATCAGTAATTAACGTTATTATAGATTTTTTCTTAGGCATACATAAATCCTCTAAATTATTTATTTTCTATTTTTTTCAGCCTTTATTTAATCTCTGAGATTTCGGTGTCCTCCCTGCCCGACGGTGTAGTTTGGCGGGTGTGGCAAGCTGAATTGTTACCTATCCAAAACCAACCAACAATTGGAATGTTGGCACCACATTTAGTACACATTCCATCCTTTATTTCAAATGTCTTGACGCCAAAGCCAACCCTTTCAATCAGCATTTCTCCACAACTGTGACAATAAGTGTTTTCCCACTTATGTCCGGGAACATTTCCCGTGTAAACGTACTTAAGCCCCTCTTCAACTCCTATCTTTCTTGCAGTTTCTAAAGTAGAGATCGGGGTTGACGGTACATGTGACAGATCAAGATATGGATGAAACCTGCTTATATGCCATGGTGTCTCGTCTCCAAGATTCTGCACTATCCATCCGGCAATTTCATGCAACTCTTCAATGTCATCATTATAACCCGGTACTACGTTGGTTATTATCTCCACGTGCATGTTCCACTTTGACTTTGCCCTGATTGCGGCATCTAAGATCGGCCTTACACTCTTTACGTTTGCAACGTCTCTATAGAAACAATGCCTGGAGTCCTGCAGTTCCGCACTTACTTCAATATCAGCCTCTAAAACGTCATGTTGCCTGTTACTGTCAAAACCCTTTATGTCAACCCTGTAAGCATCTAAATACGGTCCGATTGCATCTAATGCTTCCGGTTCAATATAGCCGTTTGTTACAAAGACTGTGTATTGTCCATTCTCCTTTGCTAATTTTGCACCATCAATTGCATACTCTATCCAGATTGTCGGTTCATTATAAGTCCATGAAATCCCACTACACTTATTCTCCAACGAAAGATTCACCAGTTCTTCAGGAGAAATATAGGATGTATCTCTGCTTCCATTATCAGCACGGGAATGAGCTATCTGCCAATTCTGACAATGACTACAACGCATATTACAACCAAGAGAACCTATTGAAAATGTGTAGCTGCCGGGATGAAAATGGTATAAGGGCTTCTTTTCGATTGCATCTGCACATGCCGATGAAATCCTTCCATAAATCATGGAATAGAGTTTACCATCAATATTCTTTCTTACCCCACAATAACCTAATTTACCGTCTGCAATCACACATCTATGCGGACACAGGCAGCAACTAACCTTTTTATCGTCCTCTGAATGATAAAACAGTGCTTCATGTTTCATTCTTACTTATACTCTTCCGTAATCGTCTTCCAGACGTAAAATATCATCCTCTCCAAAATACTCACCCTGTTGTATCTCTATAAACGTCAAATCTTCATTACCATTATTTGCCATACGGTGTGCGGCTTCCTGAGGTATATCTATGGATTCCCCTTTCTCTATATGATTATCCTTACCATCAATGGTCACCACACCCTTTCCCTCAACAACCATCCAGTGTTCTCTTCTCCTGAAGTGTTTCTGGTAACTCAGCCGTTTCCCCGGTAATACGGTTATCCTCTTTACTTTATATGCAGGCTCGTCCAGCAACACCTCCCACATACCCCATGGAGGATTTGCCATTTTCTCATCTTGTCCTGGTATATTCATTTTTTCCTACCGGCAAAAAAATTCCTTAATTTCTCAATTATTTAGTATATTACTATCTTGTATATCGCTGTGCAAGAGGCATCCTTCTGCCTGTCCCAAATGCCTTTGAGGTAACCTTGAGCCCTGGAGCTGCCTGCTTTCTCTTATACTCATTTGTATCGACCTTTTTAATAATATCTTTTACAAGCGCCTCATTAAAACCTCTCCCTATAATATCATCTATATCCCTTGATTCCTCAACGTATGCCTTCAGTACGCCATCCAGAATATCGTACGGAGGCAATGAATCCTGATCCTTCTGGTCCGGTCGCAATTCGGCTGATGGTGGTTTTGCAATAGTGTGAATGGGAATCACCTCTTTTCTTCGATTGATGTATTCAGCAATATCATAAACCATGGTCTTTGGAATATCGGATATAACCGCAAGTCCGCCACACATGTCACCATATAAAGTACAGTAACCAACTGCAAGTTCTGATTTATTACCGGTTGTCAACACAAGGTATCCATGTTTATTTGAGATTGCCATAAGTATTTTACCCCTTATCCTTGCCTGCAGATTTTCTTCTGTTACATCAAATGGAAGCCCTGTAAACACACCACTCAATGTCTTTGTATACGCATTATAGACAGACTTTATAGGGATATTTTCAAAAGCTATTCCAAGTCTTTTGGCAAGCGCCTTTGAATCCTTAACACTACCTTTGGATGAAAAGCCTGACGGCATTGTAACTCCAAGTACTTTACCTTTACCGAGTGCCCTGGCTGCAATTACAGCCGTAACGGCAGAATCTATTCCCCCACTCAGACCTATCACGGCCTTTTTGAATCCACATTTTCTTACATAGTCCCGTGTGCCCAGGACTAATGCCTTAAAGACCGATTCAATCTCATCTTCGCCAGCGCCGGCTTGAGTTCTCTTTCCAACCGACCCCGGCTTACTGTCTCCTGCGCTTATGTCCGGACCTTTGAACTCAACCATTAATAAATCTTCTTCAAAACTTAAAGCCCTATCTACAATAACCCCTTTTTTATTAATTACCAGGCTGTTTCCATCAAATACCAGATCGTCATTGCCTCCAATCTGATTCACAAAGATAATTGGCACATTGTACTTTTTTGCATGGCTTGTCAGCATCTTCAACCTTTCATCCTGTTTACCAATAGTAAAGGGTGAAGCTGAAATATTTATAATAATCTCTGCCCCCTGCCTTATCATACTTTCAACAGGGTCCTTGTGATGAATCTTTCCGTGCCAGATTATATTTGCACCCCAGGCATCCTCACAAATAGAGATACCAGATTTTCTGCCGGATATCTTTGCTAAAGAAATACTATGAGCCGGCTCAAAGTATCTGTCCTCATCGAAAACGTCATATGTAGGCAGTAAAGACTTATAATGCCTGGATACTATTTCCTTATTATTTATGTATGCGGCTGCGTTATACAAATTTTTGCCACGCTGGCCCGCATTCCTGTCAACAAAACCCACTATAGCTGAGATACCTGTAACGTTATTCCTTACCTCTTCCAATGCCTTTAGATTACTGTCTACGAATCCTGAAAGTTCCAGCAAGTCCTTTGGCGGATAACCTACAATACACATCTCAGGAAATACAATCAGATCAGCCCCCTTCTTCTTCGCAGTATTTATGAACCTGCATATCTTCTTTACATTCTGTTCAAAGGCGCCTACAGTTGGATTTATCTGAGCCAGACAAATCTTCATAAATTAATCCCTATATATTTACACTTAATTAATATAAGCATTTAATAGTACAATTCGATACAGAAATCAATAAAATTTGGCAATTATCGTATAAACCTGATATGATGTGAATATGACAATGAGCGAAACCATAAAGATTGATCAAGAACTTGTACACAAGTTAGAAAAAATCCAGGATCCGGGCGAATTAATGGCGGAGTTGTTTCGCATGTTTGGTGAACGCGCCGCTATAGGTACCAGCGGACAATGGACGGGTGTGGCCTTAATTGACATGGTAATTCGGGCCGGCATTTCCAAACCCCGTGTTTACACCGTAGATACTTTGCGTCTTTTTCCTGAAACATATGAACTTATCCACGAACTGGAGAAGAAGTACAACATCAATATTGAAAAGGCAACACCTGATTTTGAAGCAGTAAGTAAGATGGTTCGTGAACATGGAGAAATGATCTTTTTTGACAGCAAGGCAAAACAGGAATATTGCTGCAAGATACGCAAAGTGGATCCAAACAATAAGGTTCTGGACACCCTGGATGTCTGGATTACAGGTTTACGGGCAGATCAATCGAGCGCCAGGTCTCAAATAAAACGAATCGATATTATTCAACATAAACAGCAGGACGGAAAGGAACGCCCCCTGCTCAAAGTGACTCCTTTGATTGCATGGACAGAAGAAGAGGTAAAGGATTACATCAAGGCCCATAAAGTACCCGTACATAAATTGCTGGAGATAGAAAGGGATGGATGGCGCTATTCCTCGCTTGGATGCATTATCTGCACAACACCCATCGGTGTTCACGAAACTCGTCGTGCCGGGCGCTGGAGATGGTTTAACTATCAGCTCAAAGACGATCAGAAGGAATGCGGACTACACCTTTCCGGCAAAAAGAAAAGCTGAGGAAATCAGGAAAAAAACTTACAAAACAAAATCCTTAGTTTCTCTTCTTATCTCTTCCTGTAATTCCTGTATTCCTTATCGTCTTATCTCTAACCTGTCTTAATTTTTTACTGATCGCCACCGGATATGCAGTTTTACAATTTAAAGCCTTAAATCTATCCGGTAATTGAGAGATATTTTTTCTCGCTGTTTTCTGTATTTGTTGAACTGTAGGTATTTTATGCAAGAGTTTGCCTTTTTTCATAACAGGCAACAAAAGGGCCTTAGCATCAAACACTTCATCTATCAGACCAATTATGTCTTTTTTAAATATTCCTTTATTATTAAGAAATCTATAAACCTGTTTCTTTGCCGGACATGTTGACTTGTCTTTACTGAATTTCATTTTTGGCATGGACCTGCCTTCTTTTTCCTGCTCTACCAGTTTATAGACACCACCTAGTGCAGGGATGTCTTTCGAGGTAACCATCTCTGTCCCCACACCGAAGGAATCAATACATGCACCTTTATCAAGCATCCGAGATATCTTGTACTCATTCAAATCACCGCTTGCAGTAATCTTTACGTGCCCGAGGCCAGCATCGTCAAGAATTTTCCTTACCTTCTTACTTAAAAGCGTGATGTTACCACTGTCCAGTCTGACACCCTTCAGTTTCTTTCCAATCCTTGTGGCCAACTCTGCACCCGTGATTGTATCGTATGTATCAATTAAGAGAATGGTGTTATCAGGAAAAACCTTGTGAAAATCTTCATAAGATTCATATTCGTCATCATAGGCCATAACCCATGAATGGGCTACGGTACCGATGGAAGGTATCCCCAGCTCGTAAGCTGCGAGAACATTGGAGGTCCCTGCACAGCCACCTATAAAACATGCCCTCGCCGCCAGTACCCCCTGCCTGCGGACCGTGTGCACGTCTTGTCCCAAAATCAATTACTTCCCTGCCGTCTGCGGCATGTACTACCCTTGACGCCTTGGAAGCAATAAGTGTCTGATAATTTATCATTGAGAGAAAAATACGTCTCAATTATCTGTGCCTCAATAAGTGCGGCTGATATCCTTATAATGGGTTCATTGCCAAAAGATAATTGTGCCTTCAGGAACGGCATAGACATCTCCGCTGAAACGAAAATTGCGAAGGTAATCAAAGAATCCCCTGCTCACGTTCTTGAAAACCGGAAGGTCCTTCAGGTATTTCAAATACTCACCCGTAAATCTTAGTTCCCTCAGATAGTGGATAGCCTGCTCCAGGCCCGCAGCAATAGAGAATATGTACGTTT
>CAXGMX010000086.1:0-8696 GCA_964010955.1 uncultured bacterium | reverse complement strand
ATATTTTATACTATTTTTTATTGTTCTTTTGTTCCGAATTGATAGTATCAAAAGGTTGTAACCTTGTCAATATATTTTTACAACTGCTTTAATTTGATAGGGTTAGCATTCTACGCCTTGACAAGTTTACACTTCAACCGATAATCCATCGTATGCTAATTTGATACCTGCCGGTAACACGTTATTTGTCTCTTCGTGTTCTATTTCGTGTGCTATATGCGTAAAGAATGTCTGCCTTGGTTTTAGTATGGATACAATATTTATAGCCTGTTCGATACTAAAGTGTTTTTCATGAGGAATATTTCTGAGGGCATCAATAACGAGTAAGTCAAGTCCCATTAGCTTATCCATAGAATCCTGTGGTATCTCGCTTACATCCGTTACATAAGCAAGCTTATTAAATCTATAAGCCGTGACCTTTTCCTGGCCGTGCATTACGTCAACCGGTATTATTTCCATACCTGAAAGGTTGAGTTTTCCATCAATGGGTGTAAGGGTAAACTTTGGTTTGGTTCCATTGGAAGATACTTCACTGAATGCATACGAAAACATTCGGTATATGCTATTAACTGTGCCTTTGGACCCATAGACCGGGATACTGGTTTTCTGGCTTCTATTAAAATGCCTCAAATCATCTAATCCCAGGATATGGTCTGCGTGAGCGTGTGTTAAAAGTACAGCATCTAATCTTCTTACTTTATTTCTCAAGCATTGAATACGCAGCTCTATAGCCGCATCTATAAGTATATTATATTTACCCTCGGATACAATGATGGAGGAACGGGTTCTGGAATTTCTTGGATTTCCGGACGTACAGACATGACATTCACACCCAATCATTGGTACTCCATATGATGTTCCCGTACCAAGAAAAGTAACTTTCATACCTTTATTCTCCTCCACCTTCCTCTTCTGAAGAGTATGTATACTGCAATAGAGCGAAGTATCCAATCAAGCGCTGCACCAAACCATATCCCTGCAAGGCCCCATTCTAGCACAATTCCAAAGACATAAGCAACCGGTAAGTGAAAACATAATGTTCCCACTATCGTAATAATCATAGGGCTAAGAGTATCCCCTGCCCCGCGTAATCCGCCGGAATATACCATGTATATTGCCAATGCAGGTTGTTCCAATGCTGCAATCATTACACAATATGCAGCAAGAGCTAACACATCCTGTTCCGGATGAAAGACCATCGCCATGGGCTTTGCAAATACCAGGAATATAAACGCAAAGAACCCCATCATTGCCAGGGCTATTTGGCAATTCTTTCTCATACTTAACCTTGCCAGTTCTGGTTTCCCGGCACCAAGGCTTTGTCCCACAATCGTGGCAGTTGCTACTGCTAATGCGAAACCCGGCATAAACGATATAGCCTCTATTCTGATGGCGATCTGGTGTGCGGCAAGTGAGACCGTTCCAAGCATGGCAATTATCTTAATCAAAAAAAGATAGCCCATCTGTGTTAACGAAGCATCCAGTGTGGCAGGCAAAGAGATTCGTAATATCCTCTTAATTATGGATCTCTTTACAGCAACAATATTCCTGAAACTTATTGTTAAGATGCTTTTCCTGCTCAGAAGTTTGTAAAAAATCAGGGATGCGCCTACTGTATATGCGATTGAAGTTGCCCATGCTGCCCCCACTACCTCCATACGCGGGAAGATCCATATACCGAATATAAGAAGCCAGTTAAATAATATATTTACACAATTTGTAACGAGAGTAATTACCATGGGAGTTCGAGTATCACCCGCTCCCCTGAAGATTGAGGTTCCGGTTAGAATTATCAATCTAAAAATAAAGAAACTCAGCACTATTTTGAGGTATCTGGAACCCAGTGCTACAACACTTTCTTCCGCACTCATTAAGATCAAAATATTATCGGCAAAGTAGAAAATGAAAGGACTTAATGTAAGACCAAATACAAGTGAAATTAATATAGATTGTCCAGCAACATCCCGGGCTTCATCTTTTTGCCTGGCACCAAAATTTCTTGCTACAAGTGCCGTAGTTCCGACATTAAGGGCGGTGAAAATCATTGCAATAATGAAGCTTAATGCACCTGCCAACCCAACCGCAGCAACAGGCGCAGTCCCTAATCTGCCTATCATAATTATGTCTACTATGAAGACAGCCATATGTAAGACGTTTTCCAGGGCGGCAGGAAGGGCTAATTTGATTATGTTTTTATTTAGATTCTCTTTTGTCAGCTCCATTAGTTCTTTTTCAAATCGAAATTGTGGTTGACAACTATCAATACAACTATTAGAATTTTCTAGATTTCTACTTAAACCGGCAGATAATAAAAGAAACTAAATCCTTATGCAAAGTAATTTTACAAACATTCCTGCTCTATTCACTTATTCTAAGTATACCATCATTTCAACGTAACACAGTACTTGTTTAATTAAGTTAAATTTCTTGGATTAAAATATTGTAAATGTATACAGGTATAGATATTATTGAAATTAAAAGGATAGAAAAGGTCTTTGGTTTACACAAAAATTTTATAAGGAGAGTATATACTTCCGACGAAGTAGAATATTGTCAGTCCAAAAGGAATTGCTATCAACATTATGCCGTACGTTTTGCCTCAAAAGAGGCTGTACTCAAGGCATTTGGGACAGGTTTGAGAGACAGGATGAAGTGGACGGATATAGAAACACTGAATGACGAATTGGGCAAGCCTTATGTAAATCTTTATGGTAGAGCAAAAGAACTGGCAATGGAGAAAAATATTGGTGAGATATCTGTTTCATTATCGCATTGTAAAGACTATGCCATAGCACATGTACTGTTAGTATCTAAAGAACCATATATAGGAACAAAAGAATAAAATGAAAAAACTAATCCTTATAAATCCTCATCCGATAGGTAACGTAGGTGAGGAAAATGTTTCAGTACTAAACCAGATGCCGGTAAATCTGGGATATTTGAAGGCATTAACGCCTGACAACTGGGAAGTAGACATAATAGATGAAACTCAGGAACTGGCGGTGGATGAAAAAGGTGAAAATGTCTGTTTCGATAAAACGAATGTCGCCCTGGTAGGGATAACATCCGTAAGTTATCAGGCAAACAGGGCATATCAGATCGCCACGGCATGCAAGAGTAATGGCATACCCGTCATAATGGGTGGAGTACACGCCACAAGCTATCCTGAAGAGACAGCTAAATACGTTGACTCTGTGGTAATAAGAGAAGCTGTTCCTATATGGGAACAGATAATTTCTGATTTTGAAAAAAATGAACTCAAGCCGACATATGATGGCGGCCTGACTCCTATGGAAACATATAAGGAGCTTCTACCGGATAGAAAGTTTTTGACAGATAAGTATAGATACCGGTACTCCGGCATTATTACAACCGCTGGATGTCCGTTCAGTTGTGAGTTCTGTTCAGTTCCACAGTTCCAGGGAAGAAAGTACAGAGAAAGGCCTATAGATGATGTCCTGAACGAACTGGAGGCAATAAAAGGACAATATAGAGGACTCATCCTGACAGATGAGAATTTCTACGGCCATAGCAAGAAATCTTACGAAAGGGTCAGAACCCTTTTTAAAGGGATGGTTGACAGAGGTATTTACCAGAACTGGTTCGGGTTTACTTCATTGAATATTTTTGAGGATGACGAAACACTGGACTATATGGCAAAGAGTGGATGTGTTGGTGTGCTCATTGGTATTGAATCTATAAATGAAGACGCATTAAAGTCAATGAATAAGGGTGTTAATCTTCGTATAACAATAGATAAATATAAGGAGGCAATAAAGAATATACGAAAACATGGCCTTGCCGTCTGGGGAACGATGGTATTCGGAAATGACAATGATACACCTGATACATTTAAAGATGTAGTTGATTTTATATTAGATGCAAAGATCGACATAATGACTTGTGGTATATTGTGTCCATTTATCAATACACCATTACAACAGAGGCTTGATGGCGAAAACAGGCTATTCAGAACGAACTTTCCTGAAGACTGGATTTATTATACATCGCATCATCTGACATATATCTTGTCCAAGCTCTCACTTCAGGAATTTATTGATGGCATAGAGTATGTTTATAACAATATATATTCAACTGACGTAATAAGAAAAAAGTTCAGAGAAGCAAAAGATGAACTCAATAATCCTAATGCTGCAATGTTTGCCTTCAGGGTTAACCTGGATTGGCAGGAAGTTTACAAACATCTGTTAGAAAACCTGAGAGAGCTACAAGCTTCAGGAGATTATGAAGAGGCCCTGGAACGTTACGAAACATTGGAAAATAAGAAAGACCTGGACATTGCAAACATCAAGGTTTAGGCCTGTATTTGATTAACATTTCGCGGAAAGTAATACAAACGCAAAGAATAAATCCCCCCTGCCTTCTTTTCTTAAAGGGAAACTAAGGGGGATTTCCATTTTTCAAAGGATTAGACATGCCAAGAGTTGTTGTTACTGGTTTAGGATTAGTAATCGCCAATGGTATTGGTGTTAAGAATGCTTGGGAGGCCCTCATGAACGGCAAAGACGGTACGGCGGAGATAAAGTCTTTCGATACTTCACAGTATAAGGTACATCGTGCGTGTGAGGTCAAGGATTTCAAGCTTGATGCTGTTTTTGAGAACGAAACCACGGCGAATACAATACATAAATATACATACACTGCTGCAAGGGAGGCTCTGGAAGATAGTGGTTTGAGTGATATTGCAGGGAACGACAGAGAAAGATTTGGTATCGCAGTTGGAACCCTCGCCGGTGAACTACCTCCTTTTGAATACCTGCTGCGCAATGCACCCGAGGATAAGGCTAATGGCTTTGACATAGGTGTTGCTTACACATACCCGCCATCTTCTATAACTACACTACTCTCTGAAGATTTCAGTTTTGAAGGGCCAAACATGGTCTCACTAAATGCCTGTTCTTCTGGCAATCACGCTATTGCCTGGGCATTAGACCTTTTATATGAAGGAAAAGTTGATGTAATGCTGGTAGGCGGCGGCGAGCTTATACCACAAACCGAGTTTACACATTTTCACAATCTAAAGGCACTGGCACCTGAAAAGTGTCAGCCATTTGACAAGGACAGAAAGGGTCTCGTAATCGGAGAAGGTGCAGGAATAATGGTGATAGAAACATTGGACTTTGCATCAAAAAGAAATGCCAATATTTATGCTGAATTGAAGGGTTATGGAATGAGCTGTGACGGGCATCATATGACGGCTCCTCACCCTGAAGGTACAGGCGCAATAATGGCTATGACAAACGCACTATCCATGGCTAGTGTGTCATATGAAGATGTAGACTACATCAACGCCCATGGGACCGGAACACCATTAAATGACATAATGGAGACGTTAGCCATAAAATCAGTCTTTAAGGAACGGGCAAGTGACATACCGGTCAGTTCCATAAAATCTATGATCGGACACACAATGGGTGCAGCCAGTGCGATAGAATCTGTCGTAAGCTGCCTGTCGATTAAAAACAGTGCTATTCCGCCTACCATACACTATAAAACTCCGGATCCTCAGTGTGATCTGGATTATGTGCCAAAATGAGGGACGCGAGATGAAAGTTAACTGCGTGTTAAATAATTCCTTCGCCTTTGGTGGAAATAATGTCACGAATATTTTCAGTAAATTTTAGATGAACAAGAAGGCCGTAGCCACCGGTATTGGAGTTGTATCTCCATTGGGTATTGGACATCAGGATTTCTGGAAGAATCTTGTTTCAGGCAATTCCGGTATAGCACCAATGGAATACCTGGACTTGTCAAAATATGAATGTAAAAACGGTGCAGAGGTAAAAGATTTAAACACGGAAGAATTTTTAGGACGTAAAGGTTTAAGATATCTTAATAAGGGAACAAAGTTTCTGGGTTCCAGTGTAAAGATGGCACTTGATGATGCAAAACTGGAGATAGATGAAGAGTTGTCAAACCAGACTGGAATCCTCATAGGTTCTTCCCTTGGAAATTTTTCTCAAACCACAGATTACTTTCACGATATTGCCAGGGAGAGTCCCTCTGAGCTTTCGCCAATGCAGAGCTATGATGTTGCCCTGAATTCATCCATAAACTATGCCTCGGTCGTTTTCAAGATAAAGAATTTCGCCAGGACTATTTCTTCAGGCTTTACGTCAAGTACCGATGCAATTGGTAATGCCCTTAAGCTTATACAGAATGGATTGACAAAAGTAGTCATAGCGGTGGGATTGAGCAAATCTCACTGGATTTATACATGATATTTTATATGAGAAAGATGCTGGCAAGAGCGAATGGTACAGGAAGTGAGATCAGTATGCCGTTTGACAAAAGAAGAAATGGCTTTATTATGAGTGAAGGCAGTTATGTTTTGTAATGGAAGACCATGATTACGCTTTGAGCCGCGGGGCAAGGATCTATGGTGAAGTTTCCGGCTATGGAAGTGTCTTTGCAGGTGGCAGGAACAGTGATATTGGAAAAAGAGTTGAAAAAGCCGGAAACGCAATGAAGAAATGTATCGATGATGCCGGTCTGTCGACGGGAGATATAGACCTGATTAACGCTAATGGAAATTCAGGCAAATTACCAGACCTCATAGAGGCAAAAGCCATCAAGGAATTATTTGGAGAGGAAAGCGAAAACATTCCCGTCCATACCGTTAAATCGTCTTTAGGGGAAAGTTACGGAGCGTCAGGGGCAATGCAGACAGCGTCCGCGTTACTCTCCATAAATAATGGTTTAGTACCACCAACCATTAACTACGAAGAAAAGGATCCTGAATGTAATCTGAATGTTGTGAATGAAAGACTCGAGAAAGAGGTAAACACAGTCCTCATAAATTCGTTTGATTTGTCTGGAAACAACTCTTGCCTGATTGTTAAAAAACATGAGTAAATTATTTGAACCGATAAAAATAGGTAGATTAGAAATAAAGAACAGACTGGCCATGTCCGCAATGGATCTTGGGTTTACGTCGGACGGTTCTATAAATAAGCGTTTTATTGATTTCTACGTAGAAAGGGCTCGCGGTGGTGTGGGATTAATTGTAGTAGGCGGATGTTATCCTGAAATGACCGGCAAGGTGTGGAAGAGCATAATTGGTCTGGATAAGGATGAATTTATACCGGGACTAAAGAGATTAACCGATACGATCCATAAATATGACGTCAAGGTAGCCGCACAAATACTTCATGGAGGCAGAAGCGCATCTTCGTTTTTCTCTAAAACACGACCAGTATCACCATCAAGTCTGGCACACATCAACATCAAACAAAAACCGCACGCATTGACCATACCCGAGATAAAAAAAGTAATAGAAGGATTCGTTGCCGCCACAGCAAGGGTAAAGAAGGCAGGATTTGATGCAGTAGAGATACATGGCGGCATGGGCTATCTTATCAATCAGTTTCTTTCGAAGGCAACAAATAAGAGAAAGGACAGATATGGCGGCAGCCTTAAGAACAGGATAAATTTTGCAAAAGAGATGGTCATAGCCATAAGAAAGAAGGTGGGAAAGGGCTATCCCATAATCTTCCGTATGTCAGGTGCCGATTTTGTAGATGAAGGCCTCAAGATAGATGAAAGTGTTGAGATAGCTAAGGTACTTGAGAAGGCAGGTGTGGATGCGTTTAATGTTTCTCCCGGCTGGCATGAGAGCCGCACACCCATAATGCTCATGGCCATCCCGAGGATGTCTTATATCTTTTATCCGAAAAGATAAAGGATAACGTAAAAGTACCGGTCATCGGATCGGTGAGGATAAATGATCTGGCTTTAGCAGAAGAAGTTATAGACAATAATAAGTCAGACATCGTTTCAATAGGAAGGCCATTAATAGCAGACCCGGAATTGCCAAAAAAGTACAAGAAGAAACAATTCGATGATATCAGAAGATGTATTGCCTGTAATCAGGGATGCTTCGATTCTCTGTTAAACTTCAAATCTGTAAGTTGTTTATATAATGTTAGGGCCGGCAGAGAAAGTGAATTAAAGATCATGAAAGCCAAAAAGAAGAAGAAGGTAATGGTAATTGGCGGTGGGCCGGCAGGTATGGAGGCAGCAAGAGTTGCCGCTTTAAGAGGGCATGACGTGCATTTATTTGAAAAAACTGATGTACTTGGCGGACAATTGAGATATGCTTACATTCCTCCGGGAAGGGAAGAAATAGAGAATGTCATTAAATTTCTGGAAAATCAGATAAAGAAATTGAATGTAAAAATACAATTCTGCAAAAATGTAGATATGAAAACTATAAAAGAATTAAAGCCGGACGTTGTAATCGCAGCTACAGGAGGAAGCCCTCTTGTTCCCAGGATTCCGGGTGTTAAAGAAAAGAACGTTGTTGTGGCCGAAGACGTGTTTGATAATAAGGTAACGGTCGGCAAAGACGTCGTAATCATAGGCGGAGGCACTATCGGTTGCGAGATTGCCCTTCACACTGCAAAGATGGGGGCAATGGAACCTGACGTTGCCTGTTTCTTTTAAAAAACAGAGTCATAAATGGGGATGAAGCTGTAAAACTTACTTCAAAGGGAAAACGAAATATCACTATCCTGGAAATGAAAAACAAAATCGGCGGAAGATTCGGCATCTCAACCAGGTGGGTCATCCTGAAACAGGTAAAAGATGCCGGTATCAACAGTATAACTGGTGTAAATGTTAAAAATATCAAATACATTAACAAATCAGGTAAAGACTGCATAACATTTGAAAAG
>CAXGMX010000085.1:0-8813 GCA_964010955.1 uncultured bacterium | reverse complement strand
ACGCCACGTATTGCCGTAATGAGTGAACCGCTCCAGTGTGTCGACTCTATAACCAGTACTCCAAGTGACAACCCGCTGATTATCCTGTTCCTTGGCGGAAAATTACGATTATTAGGTGGAGTAGTCATGGGCAGTTCAGAAATCACCGCACCATGTGAAGCAACATTTTCCGAGAGTTCTTTGTTTTCACGGGGATAAATAACTCCAAGGCCGCAGCCAAGTACAGCTATAGTCCTTCCCTTTCCCTTAATTGCCCCCTGAATGCACACCGGTATCAATTCCCCTTGCCATACCGCTTATCAAATTTAAACGAAGCAGGCCTTCAAAATCATCCATGATTTACACCAGTATGAAATGTACTAAATATTGGTGATAAAGATAACAGTGACTAATCGGCAAGGACTTTCAGGATAGTTTCTTCATTTGCCCCATCATTAATTACTACGTTTCCGATTCTGATAGGGAGAACAAACCTCAGTCTTCCACCAATTGTTTTCTTGTCTTGATATAATTTAGCGACAATATCATTGGGGTTCAATTCCATGTCTTTAAGACTCAACCCCAATTTCACAAACAACGACTCCTGTCTTTTTAATACCTCCTCGTCTGCAAGTTTCATTTCTATTGCTATCTTTGTCGCATATATCATACCCATAGCCACCGCATCCCCATGTCTATATTTCTTGTATGATGTCAGTGCTTCCAGTGCATGTCCAATGGTATGTCCGTAATTTAAGATAGCCCTCAGACCTTCTTCCTTTTCATCGAGTTCCACGACGTGCGCCTTAACCTTGCATGAGTTGTATATAATCTCTTCTAATACAGCAGGCTCAAGTTTCATGATTTCTGAAAGATGCTTTTCTATATACTCAAAAAAAGCAGCATCCTTAATCATCCCGTATTTTATTACCTCAACCACACCCGCAGTCATTTCCTCCTTTGGTAACGTCTGGAGGGTATCAGTATCGATGTAGACAGCCTTTGGCTGGTAGAAACATCCAATCATATTCTTCCCTCTCGGATGGTTTACGGCAACTTTACCTCCAATGCTGCTGTCAACTTGTGCCAACAGTGTAGTAGGGATTTGCACATAAGGTATACCCCTCATAAATGTCGAGGCAACGAAACCTGCTAAATCTCCCAACACACCACCCCCCAATGCAACAATGAGAGACTTTCTATCCATTTCATGATCGAATAGACTTTCGTACAGCTCCTCTGCCGTTGCTATTGTCTTCTGCCCTTCCCCGGGCTCTATTGAAACCAGCTTGACATCAAATTTGCATTCCGATAGGCTACCCAGAACAATGTTTCCATAAAGCGGGGCTACAGTTTTGTCCGTTACAATAATGGCCTTACATGGACTGATGACCTTTGAAATGAGGGTTCCAACTTGATTGAGGATACCCTTATCAATGATAATGTTGTAACTGTCTTTACCGAGATCAACGAAGATGTCTTTCATGGTAATTTTGTAAGCCATGCTGATTTTTTTGTCAAGGAAAAAGAGTCGATATCAAACATCCTGGAGTTATTTAAATGAAATCCAAACCTTTCAATTCCTATAAGCAGGCAAACGAATTCCTGCTGCAGACCATAGATTACGAAAAGCTGACACAGTATAAATATGACACCTCCACCTTTGATCTCAAGAGGATGGAAGAGATGATGGCGTTCGCAGGAAATCCCCACAAGAAAGGAAAGTGTGCCCACATAACGGGAACCAAAGGCAAGGGATCTACGGCAACAATAATTGCCTCTGTATTCAAAGAGCTTGGCCTGAAGACCGGCCTTTTCACCTCACCTCATCTTATATATCTGGGGGAAAGGATGAAGGTCAATGACAGAATGATTTCACAAACAATGTTTGTACAATTAATAAACAGGGTCAAGCCGTATATAGATAGAATAATACTCAAGAATCCCACTCTTATGCCTACTTTCTTTGAAATAGTCACTGCAATTGCATTTCTCTATTTCGAAAAGAAGAAAGCAGATATATCAGTCCTGGAAGTCGGTATGGGCGGGAGACTTGATTCTACTAATATTATATTGCCTGAAATCTCAGTCATAACTCCCATTGGTTATGACCATACGGACAGACTGGGACATACTCTCGACAGAATAGCATACGAAAAGGCAGGAATAATTAAAGAAGGTGTTCCCGTTGTTTCATCAATGCAGGAGCCGGAAGCCCTCTCAGTAATTTCAAAGACATGTAAGGAAAAGAATGTCCGCCTGTATCTCGTCGGAAGGGATATCGTGATTAATGATATTAAAGTAACAAAGAGGACCGACGTTTATGGAACTGAATGCGAAATAAGAACATGGAGAAACAAATATAAAAACATCTTTTTACCTCTGATTGGGCAGCATCAGATTGAAAACTGCGCTATAGCAATAGGAGCTCTGGAGGTATTATCTGAAACCGGTGTAATAAAGGCTGGCAATGAAATGGTAATAAATGCTCTGACAAAGGTTAAGTGCCCGGCCAGGATTGAAGTGGTATCAGAAAACCCATTAGTTGTACTGGATACGGCACACACAGTATCTTCAATGAAGATATTGAGGGAATCAATAAAAGAGAATCTTTCTTTTAAGAAGTTAATAGTGGTAATAGGTTTGTCCGAAGACAAGGATATTGCAGGCGTTCTCAGGGAAATAGCCTGTGCTACTGACGATCTAATCCTTACAAGAACAGGCAACCCCCGTGAGGCAGCGCCTGAACAGATGGCAGTTACGGCAAAACGCTTCTACCATAAAAAGCCAATTGTTATTGAAGATATTGATGAAGCATTGAAAGAGGCTAAAAAGATTGCAAACAAAAATGACCTGATCTGCATAACGGGCTCTTTCTTTTTAGCAGGTAAGGTTAAGAAGCTTTTATAAGCAATTATATCACAACATTATGCGATGTACTATCACCCCTCCAGTATCTCTGATGCCTTTTTCAGATTCGATACCCAGAAGATCCCTATGGATTTCCAATCACCAGGAGGAACACTTACATAAGCGTACTCTATATTTATCCTCGCTTTAGAGAGTTGTTTGGTTATCTCTGCCAGGGTGCCGGGTTTGTGTGTCATTTCCAACGACAATACATCTGTCTCAATAACATTAAGCCCGGCATCTTTAAGAGCTTTTACTGCATGTTCATGATCGTCAACTACCATGCGGATGAGTCCTGAATCTATTGTGTCCAGGACTGACATCGCCAGGATATTTATATCTTTACTGGCCATGTCAGCACATACATTTGACAGTGACCCAGGACTATTCGCAAGAAGAATTGTTAATTGTTTTACGATTGGCATCTAATCTACCTCCTTTTCGGTGTTCAAATTCTTAATGTCGTTTTTTGAATCTTTGTAATTTATAGCAAGGCCGGCACCAACCGGCTTTCCTTTCATCAACCAACTACCTGTTCCGTGTTTCTTTGCCCAATCAAAATCTACAAAAGCGCTTCCAAAAGATTCATAATACCCGGAAGGCTCAATATCTTTATACTTGGCAAAAATTATGGCATCAGCACCCACCTTTCCAGCCTGATCTCTCAAGCTGTCATTAATCTGCTCTTTTGTCAGTGTATCTCCTCCATAAACAAAAACTACTCCAATCCTCTCATAAATCAGATCAGAATCTCCGGAAAATATTGGTAACACAGCACTTTCACTCTTTGGCAGATATTCATTTGTGGATATCTTTGCAAAGTTGGTACTTGTACAACCAACAGACAACAATACAAGTGTAATAATTATTAGTACATTTTTATGGAAATTCACCTATCCCCTTTAATTAAGCAAAATATTCCCGAGTCCAAAAACAAAGTTTACTTAATCCTTGAGAAATCAACTTGATATTTCTCTTCTCCAAAATCCTTTACAACTACAATCGTAGTCTTTGCATTCGGGTCCAGTTTTGAATACGGAAAGCTTGCTATGAAGAAGGCGACATGCTCCTTTGGATCCTTACCTCGCATGTCAGGTCTCCTCATATTTTCCGGTTCTATCAATGTCCCACCCTGTTGCAATTTGATCTTGAAAACATCATCACCGCCTCTATAGCTTATAGTCAGCACATCTGATTTCGTCATTGAGAGTGCATCTTTGTCGCTTAAACTCTTTCTTGCCTTTCTCATCATGGCTGACATTACAGCAAGATCAACCAGCTTAGTCTTTATCATACCACCGCCATATTTCGGCCAGTTTCCGAATATTGCCTGCTTAATGAATCCTGTTGCGAAGATCTTTTTTCCAGGATTAGATTCGCCAAGTTTAATCGTGTCTTCTATCTGTTCTTTCGCAGGGTTTAACTCAATACCGTGAGAAACACTTGTGAAAGAAACACACATAATCAACACAAGCAAGAAACTAAGACATCTTAATTTCATCTTCATCCTTCTCACCTCTCCTTTCAAAGATGATTTACTGTTAAGAATATAAGGAAATCTCTAGAACTTTATAAACTACAGTAAATTTAAAGAAAGTGTATCACTTTTGCTAATACACTGTCAACATATGATGCCAGAGTTTGTGCTGACCATATCACACAAACCCTCAACTCTACATGCAGCTTGACAATATACTACAAATAAAATAAAATTTATTTTTAGATGCAGATACCTGTAACCGTCCGTATCTGTCTGGCCAGATGGACTAAAGATTGTTTGGCGGGTATGTCATGATTAAATCTTTTTGAACAGGTGAATAAAATGATTTCAAGAAGAGGATTTTTAAGGACTGGTATTGCCGGGACTTGTGCATTTTGCACCGGTTATACACCTTTTGTAACAGCGGTCAATGCTTCCGGAATGGATGAAGAAGAATTTCCCGCAATAGAGGCGATGTATTACAAGAAACTTCCGGACATTCGTGTAGAATGCGAGCTATGCCCAAGGGCATGTCAGGTAGCAGACCTGGAACGAGGCTATTGCGGTGTAAGAGAAAATCGCAATGGCAAATACTATACACTTGTTCACTCACGCGTATGTTCACTGAATGCAGACCCTATCGAAAAAAAACCCTTATTTCACTATCTTCCGGGCACAAGGGCGTATTCGATAGCAACAGCAGGATGCAATATAGAATGTAAGTTTTGTCAGAACTGGCAGATTTCTCAATTCAGACCCGAACAGATAGACAACATCAAACTCACACCTGAAGAAGTAATAAGATTTGCAAAAGAGAAAAGCTGTGACACTATCGCTTATACATATTCCGAACCTGTGGTCTTTTATGAATATATGTATGATACAGCAAGAGTGGGAAAACGTGAGGGCATTGGAAGTGTGATGATTTCTAATGGTTATATTAAAAAAGAACCTCTGGTTGAACTATGCAAGGAATTGAGTGCGGTCAAGATTGATTTTAAAGCATTTACGGAGAAGTTTTACAAAGAAACATGTAGTGGTGAGTTAAAGCCTGTCCTTGAAACACTTGTTACGTTGAAAGAAATCGGAATATGGTTCGAAATTGTTATGCTTGTAATACCAACACTTAATGACAGTGACAAAGAACTTAAGGGCATGTGCTCATGGATATACGAAAATCTTGGAGCTGATGTACCCGTTCACTTCTCACGATTTCACTCTACATACAAGATTAAGAACCTGCCGCCAACTCCGACAAAGACACTTGAAAAGGCAAGAAACATAGCAATGGAATCAGGCCTGAACTTTGCATATACCGGTAATGTACCCGGCCATCCCGGCGAAAGCACCTACTGTCCGGACTGCAAGGAAGTACTCATAAAAAGAGTAGGATACACAATTCTTCAGTATTCACTGAATGGTAACAAATGCGGTAACTGCAAACATCCAATACCAGGGATATGGCATTAATTCTGGTGCTTAAAGTGCCAAAACCTGATTTCAAGCGTAAGGTTTTTGATAACATAAGAAAATAGCTATCTGTGTGTATCTGCAAAAATCCGTGTCTTATCTAACTTCTTACAACATATTACCATGATTTCATTTCTATTAAATTTAGTCAAGAATCTGTTTAGTGTATTCTTAAACATCTTACCACTTCTGGTTGTTGTTACTGCCTTTCAATTATTTGTAATTAAGCAGCCTTTTCCTGACCTTGCCGCCACTATTTCCGGATTGATTTTCGTGTTAGTGGGCTTGTTCCTCTTTATACAAGGCCTGGAAATCGGTTTGTTTCCGCTTGGCGAGAAAATGGCCTTCCAATTCTCGGCCAAGGGAAATATCTGGTGGCTGCTTATTTTTGGATTTGCAATCGGGTTTTCCACTACGATAGCAGAACCGGCATTGATTGCCATCGCTAAGAAAGCAGGTGAGATTGCGGCTGAAGCAAATGCCATCCCTCATACTAACGAATCGATTGCAAGCTATGCATTCTGGCTTCGCGTAACTGTCGCTCTTTCGGTAGGGTCAGCCATTTCAGTAGGAGTTTTACGTATAGTCAAGGGCTGGCCGATCCACTGGTTTATTATTATAGGATACATTTTCATTATCATCCTTACCACTTTTGCCCCAAAAGAGATTGTTGGAATAGCGTACGACTCCGGGGGCATTACGACATCAACTATCACCGTGCCTTTAGTAGCAGCCCTTGGGGTGGGCCTGGCTACATGTATAAGGGGAAGGAGCCCAATTGTAGATGGTTTTGGGCTGATCGCCTTTGCAAGCCTGACGCCCATGTTTTTTGTCATGCTGTACGGAATAATAATTTATTAAATTAGCATTGTAAGGGCGAACGGCCGTTCGCCCTTACTCACAAGGACTTAAAATGGATTTATTTTATCACTCAATAAATGTGCTGCTTGGCACATTCAAGGATGTACTCCCGATTATCGGGGTGATCATGTTCTTCCAACTGGTAGTTATCAGAACAAGGATTGATAACCCCGGCAGGCTGGTGTATGGGTTTTTACTGGTATTTATCGGCTTAGCCATATTTATGATCGGATTGGAAGAGGGTCTTTTCCCTCTCGGAGAAGCAATGTCCAGGCAACTGACAGACTTTCACTTTCTGGCAAAAGGAGACGCTTCTCTACTTGAAGAGATTGAAAGACCGGTACTGTTTATCCTTCACTCTATTTCTGGACATATATATTTGGATTCTCTATCGGTTTTTCTACTACTATTGCGGAGCCTGCATTAATTGCGGTAGCCCTTAAGGCAGAAGAAGTCACAACAGGGGCTATTTCATCCTGGAGGCTCCGTCTTGCAGTGGCTCTTGGGGTAGCTATTGGTATCTCTCTCGGTTGCCACAGGATAGTTACCGGAACTCCCCTTCACTGGTATATTATTGCAGGATACATAATTGTCATTTGCCAGACATACTTTGCACCCAAGATGATTATTCCTCTGGCTTATGATTCAGGAGGAGTTACTACATCCACCGTTACTGTTCCACTGGTTGCCGCACTTGGAATAGGGTTGGCATCTAATGTCCCGGGACGTTCTGTCATCGTTGACGCCTTTGGACTTATAGCCTTTGCCTCTCTGTTCCCGATTATAACGGTACTAGGTTATGCAATAATAGCGGAAAGGATTGCAAATAGAGGCAGGAGGAAAGCTTAATGAAGACATGATATTGTCTATTATTGGTGGATTACGCGAAGCGAATCCACCTTTATTCTTATCTCTTTAATTTTTTTTTGGAGGAAAAGCTTATGCGTTTTAAAGTAATAATAGCAATGGTGGAGCAGGAACATCAGGATGATGTTATCTCTTCGGCAAAAGATGCCGGCGCCACAGGCGTCACAATCCTTAATGCCAGAGGTGAGGGCATACGCGAGCAAAAAAGCTTTTTTGGATTACAAATGGAACAGCAGCGGGATGTCCTTCTGTTCATAGTAGAAGATTTCCATGCCAACTCTATCATGGACGCTATTTACAAAGCAGGTGATTTTGAAAAAGGACGCGGTATGGCTTTCTCCTGGACAGTTGACAGGGTCATCGGTACAGAAAGCCAGATGGAAGCGCTTGAAAAAGCAGCTCAGGAAAAATATATTTAACACATTAGAAAAATAAGGAGAAAACAATGGTGCAACGAGTCAAAGACGTTATGTATGCGTATGTCGTAAACATTCACGGGATTACCAAGGTGTCCGACGCCTTGAATATCATGAAGGATGAGAACATTCAGACTATACTGGTAAGTCCCAGGAACGATGAGGATGTGTTTGGACTGATTACGTTAAGGGACATTGCCACAAAGGTTATCGCAGCGGGAAAACGACTGGATGAAGTCCATGCTTATGAGATTATGATTAAGCCGGTATTGACGGTTGATGTAAACATGCCGATTACATACGCCGCACGCTTTCTTACAAACTTCAATGTATCCTGGGCGCCGGTTATGAAAGACGGTGAATTAGTCGGAATGGTTTCCTTGATGGGTATTGTTCTGAAAAGTAAGGATATATAAAAATCGTTTAATCAACTTAAGTTGCCCTACTACATAGAGATAAGTGTTTAAGAACTGACGATATTATCTTTCTTTCTTTCAATTGTAGTCAAATTGTAGTCAGATTCTAAGATTTCCACTCCATCTCGTAGACTATCAGGGCAATGGTGAGAGTAACGTTGGGTCATCTTAATATCCTTATGCCCGAGCAGTTTGGATATCTTATACAAATCTACATCTGCTTGTGCTAATCGAGTGGCAAATGTGTGGCGAAGATCATGCCACCTGAAATCCTTAATTCCTGCTTTTCTCATTACACGGTAAAAAGACAGTCTAAGATTACTATTATGAATCTTGTTGCCGTCTCTTGTTAAAGAAGACAAGATCATTCTTGATGTCTTTTTACCTTTAACTTCGATTAAGCTACATCCAATG
>CAXGMX010000084.1:0-8846 GCA_964010955.1 uncultured bacterium | reverse complement strand
GAATGCTTCAATCCTGGTCTTAATTTGACCCTCACTTTTAGAACTGTTATCACAATTTATGTGTAACAGGGGAATATGCTTTTTCTCTAAACTCTTCCTTGACCAAAGGATAATCATATAAGGTATGATCGCAGAATTTTAAGGAGTGATAGATTGCTCCGTTTATTGCTCTTCTTTCGATAAGGGAGACTATGCTTTTAATTCTCCCGAAGACGTCGACCATTCTGGAGCAGGGTGATCTTTTTAAGTATCTCTCAGATATTGACTTGTATGGGTTGTTTGTAATCTCGACTTTTTTGTCAAAATACCTGCTGCCGGTACATAAATCTTCTGATACCACCCTGGCACCAGCATCTTCAATCATTTTGATTATTTCTTCATTTTCCAGTATGCTTCCCCAAACAAAGAGTTTTGGCACCGGATCTTTTTCAGGAACATCGCTTATTTTCTTCATGAGAGAGGTGAGGGTTGATACATAATCCTGGAATTTTTCAGGTACTGCATTTATGCCCTTCCTCAATAAGGTGAAGATTTCATAACCGGAATGCCCAACGTAACCGTTCCATTGCTTTTGTAAAAATACCGTAACTTTATCTCTCATTCCGTTGTACAAAGTGATACTTCTATTAATATCTTCATTCTGTATCTTGAGTTTAAAGTGATTCTCCATTCCTTCTTTAAATGCTTGAATTTCATCAGCAAAATATTGTATGGATGCTTCGTCACTATTTTTTGGAATATCGAGGAAATAGTTGAATTTCTTTCCTTTATCTATTCTTACCCACGCATCGTAGAGTCTTCTCATACCATCACAGGAATTAGTAAACACAATTCCTTCAAGATGGTCCAGATTTCCCGCTAGTTTTTCATCGGTAAGAGTCTTTATATATGAACATATATTACTGCAGAGAAGTGATTCACCACCTGCTCCATTTTCTTCATTTGAGCCCTTTATCCTGACGGGGTGATATCCAGCGGCCCTGATAATCTCGACTGGTGTGTAAGTACAAAAATAACCGATTTTCAGCATTTTATCATCATCGAGTTGAACGTCGGCGATTGATGATGTCTTATTATCAGCAGTGGCCGTAACAGATTCTTTTTTCGTATCAGCATTCGCGTTCTCTAAGGCTATTATTGCTGCTCCTAAAGCGCCAATTATTTGTGGTTCTTCAGGCATTTTAATAGTACAGAGTAGCTTCTTTTCAAGTTCACGTACAACTCCTATATTCTTGGCAACACCCCCGGTCATTACAACCGTTTCTTCCAGGCCAACCCTCTTCGCTTGTCCTGAGACCCTTTTGGCTATGGAGATATGTAATGCCTTGCAAATGTCTGGAGTCTTATGATCAGCGCCAATCAGGGAAACAACCTCTGATTCTGCAAATACAGTGCACAAACTGCTGATAGAGACATTATCCTTCCCTTTCAGAGAGAGTTCCCCCATGTCATCGAGTTCAATCTCTAATGTCCTTGCCATCACCTCCAGGAACCTTCCTGTCCCTGCCGCACACTTATCGTTCATGGAAAAGTCAAGAACATTGCCTTTGGCGTCCAACTTTATAGCTTTACTATCTTGTCCACCAATGTCGATGACAGTTCTGGCATCAGGGAAGAAATGATTTGCACCTTTAGCATGGCAGGTAATCTCAGTTACAACTTCATTAGCAAAAGGGACTTTGACTCTGCCATATCCAGTCGCAACTATATAGTCTAAGTCTTTTGCTTTTAATTTCGTAGTATCTAAGATATGTTTGAATATTTTATCGCATGCCTTTTTACTGCTGGCGCCTGTAGTGATTACCTCATAGGCCACTATTTCCTTTTTTTCATTTATTAATACTGCGTCTGTCGATAAAGACCCTATATCAATCCCGAGCGTCAACATTTATATTTTCTCCTTAAGTATTTATTACCTGCTTCATTCTACTTTTGATTCTATATTATTAGCCTTAGATAATAACATGGCGATTCTGCGTAGTCAAGGTATATAGTTTTTACCAAGAATTTGCAAGAAATACATGTTATTTTCCTGGTAACGAGAAATAATTATGAATATAATATTAAGAGGATGGAAGATAATTTGGGGGATATTAATGAAAAAAGGCTTATAAGGTATGCAACCTTATAAGCCTTTAATGGTAGGCTTACTTAAACTATCCTGTCCATTTTCCATCCGGATCTGTTATTGGAATGAATGAAAGCATTCTTTATTTTTATAAAGAGTCAATCATGCCTAAACGATCATCCTGGAAAAGTGGGCTTTTCCCTGTAAGGCCGTAACTTCCTTTAGCACGGTCTCTTAGCTCTCCTACTTTTGACTTGTTCCAATTGTTAACTCTGGAATAATAGCCAACGATCCTTGTGATGCCGTTCAAGACTATAGGTTTTCTATCGTTTTGAATTACCTTTATAAATTCTTGAGCTTTATCTGTATCTGTAACTTTTCGGACGATTTCATCGATTGACACTTCAACGTAAGCACCTTCAATACCTTCGGTCTTACTGTAGTCTCTAATCACGAAAACCTCTTCGCTATTAGGAAATGCTGTACCGATTATCTCGAGGTCTGAAGACAATTCTACAGCCTCTACGAAGATTGTTAAGCTCTTTTCAACACTTTCTGCAATACTGGCGCTCTCCTTTAATGTTACTGTCACTATATTCTCCTCCCTTTTGGAAAAAATAAGTAATTTTTAACGTTTAACTCATTTATCTTAACTGATAATCACCTGAAAACTATTCTATTAAGTATACCTCCTTTCCCAGAGTCTTAGAGCCGATCGAAATTTACAGTTAAAAAAGGAATGCATCTAGATGCGTAAGTTCAAACTTGAGTTGTAATATACAGATTGTAAATAAAAAGTCAAGTACATTTTCTGCAAAATATACAAAATGTTGTACGTTAGAAAGTTTTATGTACAATATTTATAGTCACAAAGACATTTCATTCCATGAGTTACGGAAGAAAAGAGAATGGTTAATTTTAGAAGAATTTTTTTAAATTATTACTCAGAAAATGTGAAAAAAGAGAGAGTTGTTGTATTTTTTACTGTAGTTGCAATATGTGTAGAACAGCTTATACTTTGTGTAACATGTAAAGTGCAAAAGAGTTACGTTATTTACCCTTTTTTTTGCTTTTTGATTTGATTTTTGTTTCAAAAACTATTGGTAGTATTTCGTCTACTCTTTCTACTAATTTGAATGACAAGTCTTTTTTTGCCTTCTCCGGAACATCTATTAAATCCTTTTCGTTCTTCTTTGGCAGGATAACCGTGGTAATACCTGCCCTTTTTGCCGCTAATACCTTTTCTTTGATCCCGCCAACAGGCAAAACTCTACCCCTTAACGTTATTTCTCCCGTCATGGCAATACGAGATTTTGCTGATACACTCTTGAATAATGATATTAGAGATATTGCCATGGTAACTCCGGCTGAAGGTCCATCTTTGGGAATAGCCCCTGCAGGGACATGGATATGATAGTCATATTTTGAGAAGTCCTTTAATGAGAAACCTAACGTCTTTGCCTTTGCACGGACGTAACTCAATGCAGCCTGAGCGGATTCCTTCATAACGTTTCCAAGTTGACCTGTTAACGTCAACTTTCCGGTTCCCGGCATTTTTGTAGATTCGATAAATAATATTTCGCCTCCGGCCTGAGTCCATGCGAGGCCTGTTGCTACTCCGGGTTCAACAGCTTTTTCTGCTATTTCGGAGAAGAATTTTATGGGACCCAGAAAGCCGTTAACATTCTTTGCGTTTGCTTTAACCGGTTTTGCCTTACCTGAGGCAACCTCTTTGGCGACCTTTCTACAAACAGTGCCAATTTCGCGTTCAAGGTTTCTGAGTCCGGCTTCTTTTGTGTAATCACTTATTATTACGTTAATCGCGCTATCCGCAATTTTTAAGTTATTGTTTTTTAAACCATGTGCCTCAAATTGTTTTGGAATTAAATACTGTTTTGCAATTTCAAGTTTTTCTTCTGTGGTATAACCGGGTAAATCCAGAACCTCCATTCTGTCTCTTAAAGCATGTGGTATTGTATCGAGAATGTTGGCTGTTGTTATGAACATTACCTTAGACAAATCAAATGGTACGTCAAGGTAATGGTCTGAAAAAGAGAAATTCTGCTCTGGATCAAGTACTTCTAATAGAGCAGATGAAGGGTCTCCATGAAAATCTGCTACCAGTTTGTCTACCTCATCCAGCATATAGACAGGGTTGTTCGAGGAAGCCTTGCGAAGGCCTTGTATGATCCTCCCCGGGAGCGCACCAACATAAGTACGCCTATGGCCGCGAATTTCAGCTTCGTCACGAATTCCTCCAAGCGACATCCTGACAAACTCTCTTCCCATTGCTCTGGCTATTGATTTACCAAGAGATGTTTTACCTGTTCCCGGTGGGCCGACAAAGCAGAGGATTGGTCCTTTCATGTCTTCCTTAAGCTTCCTGACGGCTAAATATTCCAGAATCCTTTCCTTGACCTTTTTCAAATCGTAATGATCTGTATCCAGCACTTTGTGAGCGCTGGAGATATTCAGGTTGTCTTTGGTGGACTTAGACCAGGGTAGGGCTATCACCCAGTCCAGATATGTGCGTGCAACAGTGTATTCTGCTGATGAAGGATGCATCCTTGAAAGGCGTGAAAGTTCCCGATCTGCTTCCTTTTGGGCTTCCTCCGGCAATTTTGCCTGCTTTAACTTTTTCCTCAATTCTTTAACCTCGGCGGCCTGATCATCTCCTTCTCCAAGTTCTTCCTGTATAGCTTTAAGTTGCTGGCGCAGATAATACTCACGCTGTCCTTTATCCATTTCACTCTTAACCTGTGTTTGTATCTTACCGGCGAGTTCTAATACCTGCATTTCATTGTTAACAAATGTATTTATCTTCTGTAACCGTTTCTTCACATTTGAAGTTTCAAGGATTTCCTGTTTTTCAGATATGCTTATGTTCAGGTGAGAAGATATTAAGTCCGTAAGTCTTCCGGGATCATCTATATTAACAATGACTATCTTTAATTCTTCTGGTATATTGGGAGAGATAGATATCATTTGAGAAAACTGATTTTTAGCATTTGTCGCCAGTGCTTCAGTCTCAACATCTCCTTTATCAGGATCGCCTTTCAGTACTTCTACTTTCGCATTAAAAAAAGGCTCTGTTTCGGTAAACTCTTTTAGGCGTATCCTTGTCTATCCCTGCACAAGCATCTTTGCTGTATTATCAGGCATCCTTAACATCTGCAATACCACTGAAGCTGTTCCATACTCATAAAGGTCTGAAGGAGCCAAATTTTCTTTTTCTACATCTCTCTCGGCAACAAGCGCTAAGAATCTGTTAGTTGCCAGAACATTATCAAGTAGTTTAAGTTCTTTTTCTGTAGAAACCCCCAGAGCTGTAACCATATGTGGAAAGACCACTACATCCTTTAGCCCCAAAACAGGCAGTTCTTCAGGGATATTCATAGATTCCGGTTCGAAGTGCTTTGGAATATCCGCCTTATCGAGTTCCACCTCTTCCGAATTTATTGTGTTCTTTTCCTTAACTTTCATTGCAGTATAAATTAGTATGTAATTTTAATGGATATTGTAGAATCAAAGGATTTTTCGGCTTTTGGGATATTTATTACTATAAATCCGTTTTCGTATGTGGCCCGGATATTATTTGCATCGACATGTTTTGGAATCTTTATCTTTCTTTCAAAATATCCATATCTTATTTCAACCTGATAAAAACATACCTTTTGATGGGCTGAATCGTCACCTCTTTTACCGCTTACTGTAAGTATATGGTTAGAAAAGAGAACGGCTATATCTTCCGGCTTAAGACCGGAAGCAGCAATTCTTACTATAATTTCTTTTCCCGTTTCATATACGTCAGTGGGGGGTTGCCATGGGGTTGATGAAGTGAAATCATGACTCTTTGTCATAAAAAAGAATTCTTCGAAAAGCTTTTCAATATTACTATGTTTTGCCATCAATTTTTGCGATAATTCAACTGATATAGAGGCCATTTTACCCTCATTTCTATGCCTTAATAGTAGAAATATCTTTGAAAAAGCGTGAAAATAAAATATAATAGCTTTACAAAATCCATTCAACAAAAAAGCCGACCCATAAACTCAGGCCGGCTTTTTTAAATGATTGCTTTATCGTTTTACAGAGATTGAGCTTAGTACATATCTCCATACCCACCATAACCTCCTCCACCTGCTGGCATAGCCGGTACCTTTTTCTTTTCGGGTACTCTTCCTATCATAGCGTCAGTGGTTAACAGAAGTGTTGCAATGCTTGAGGCATTTTGAATTGCAGACCTTACTACTTTAGTAGGATCTACAATTCCCTGCTTAACCATATCACAATATTTAGAATTGCTTGCGTCATAACCCTCATTTCCCTCGGCATTGGCGACTCTTTCCACAACAATTGGTGCATTCTCACCTGCATTTTCAACAATTTGGCTTAGAGGTGCAGATAATGCTCTGCGTATAATATCAACCCCTGTTGATTCATCTCCCTTTAGTTTCAACGCTTTCAGTTTGCCAATTGCACGCATAAAGGCCACTCCTCCACCAGGTAGGATACCCTCTTCAACAGCCGCTCTGGTAGCGTGCAAGGCATCTTCCACTCTGGCTTTCTTTTCCTTCATTTCACTTTCAGTAGCTGCGCCAACATTAATAAGCGCTACACCACCAGTCAATTTTGCAAGTCTTTCCTCCAGTTTCTCTATATCGTAATCTGAGGTAGTACTCTGTATTTCCGCTCGTATTTGTTCTATTCTTCCCTGTATATCTTTGCTACTGCCGGCGCCCTCTATAATAGTAGTATTTTCTTTATCGATTTCAATCTTCTTCGCCCTTCCGAGGTCTTTAAGCTCTACTCCTTCCATATTAATGCCCAAGTCTTCGAAGATAGCCTGTCCACCGGTAAGTATCGCAATATCCTGCAACATTGCCTTTCTTCTATCGCCAAAACCAGGTGCCTTCGCCGCCGCACATCTTAGTGTTCCGCGAAGTTTGTTGACTACCAGGAGGGTTAATGCTTCGCCTTCAATATCTTCCGCGATTATTAATAGAGGTTTGCCACTTTGCGCAACCTTTTCTAAAATAGGCAAAATATTCTTTGCTGAAGAAATCTTCTTTTCGTGAATAAGTATATAAGGGTCTTCCAGGATCACTTGCATCTTTGAAGGGTCGGTTACGAAATAAGGGGAAAGATATCCTTTATCAAACTGTAAGCCCTCAATCCATGTTGATTCAGTCTGTAAACTCTTGCCCTCTTCAACCGTAATAACACCGTCCTTACCTACTTTTTCCATCGCATCGGCAATGATCTTGCCTATCTCGGTGTCATGATTTGAAGACACAGTGCCAACCTGCTCTATCTCTTTTCTGCCTTTTACAGGAATACTCATCGCTTTCAAAGTCTCCACCACCTTATCAACGGCTTTTTCGATACCTCGTTTGAGTGCCATTGCATCTGCACCTGCGACTACGTTTTTCAATCCCTCTAGAAATATGGCTTCTGCAAGTACTGTCGCGGTAGTAGTACCATCTCCGGCAACATCACTCGTCTTTGAAGCTACAGACTTTACCATTTGCGCACCAATATTTTCTATATGATCTTCGAGTTCTATTTCTTTTGCTACTGTTACACCGTCTTTCGTAATTGTGGGCGACCCAAAACTTTTTTTGCAGTATTACGTTTCTTCCTCTTGGACCCAGGGTTATTTTGACAGCAGAAGCGAGTTGATCAATACCCTTCTTCAAAGCGTCAAATGCGTCCTGGTCAAAAACAATCTTTTTCTTTTCGGCCATATTTCAAAACCTCCCTTTTTCGGCTGTGCTACAGTTAAAATAAGTTTATATATTTTTAGTTGAATGTAAGTAGTATAGCAAAAAAAATGCCTGATGTGATATTCTTATTTAATATCTGAGTTTTTTGTCTTTGATTTTTCCCTAAGACGTATACTATCAACAGATCATTGTACTTTAGTTTAGAAAAATCAGGAAATACTTTTTTGTGCAAAGGGAATAAAATTTAGTCGTACTGCCGAATTGGCAGGTGTCCTTTATTATGCAAACTTAGGAGGATGTCATACTGGCAGTTGATGGTAAAAGAGGGTTTTTAGATGTGAAAACTAATCATAAATATCTATTAGTAAAGAATTTAAGTGTCTTCTGAGATAAAAATATGCCGAAGCGGGGATTCGAACCCCGACATCCTTGCGGACACTAGCTCCTGAAGCTAGCGCGTCTGCCAATTCCGCCACTTCGGCTATAAGTGTAATAACACTTGAAACTTGATGGTATATTTGTTAATATAAATGACTATAACGGTTTGTCAACATGGAAATTGTTTCAACTAACAAAAAGGCTCGCTTTAATTATGAAATTATTGAGAAAATCGAAGCGGGGATTGCTTTAAAAGGTACTGAAGTAAAATCAATTCGTAATAGAAATGTAAGTATAGGTGAAAGTTATGCACAAATAAAGGACGACGAGGTTTTTCTTCACAATTTACACATAAGCCCATACGAACAGGGAAATCGGGAGAACCATGATCCTATACGTGTAAGAAAGTTACTTCTTCATAAACATGAAATTAAGAAATTAGTCGCAAAAAACCCAACAAAAAAGGCCTTTACTCTAGTTCCTCTCTCAATTTATTTGAGGAAAGGAAGAATTAAGGTTGAATTGGCCATCGGTCGCGGTAAACGGTTAGCAGATAAGAGAGAATCCATAAAGAAAAAGATGATTGAACGCGAGATTGAACGTATCGTTAAAAGATAAAAAAGGTTTTGTGTACTAGGAGGGGGGGGCAAAGGTATCGACCGGGTAACTGGATG
>CAXGMX010000083.1:0-8885 GCA_964010955.1 uncultured bacterium | reverse complement strand
GCGGAACTGAGCTGGCATCCGGTCAGGATAAAGAAGTCAGGAGCTGGATCGGATGGCTCTGAACAAACAGACTCAAAAGGGCCAGGAAGGCTCACAAGCTGCAGGTAACGCTATGGTGGCAAAGGGTGAGGAAAAAGAAGCAGGTACAGAACCTGGAGGGTCAGAGGACTCACAGAAACAGCAAGGTTCAGGCGGAGATAAAGGTGGTAAAGGTGAAGGGCCGGGCGGAGAAGAATCTTCGCAGATGGCAGGTAAAAGCGGCGATATGGGACAAGGTGAGTCTGCTGAAGGAACCGGTGATTCTATGCAGAAAGTAGCTGGACAGGGTCAGGATAAGGGTGGGGGCAGTAAGAGTGGAGGTAGTGGAGCGCTGAGCAGTGCTGATCTGAAAAATATGATTGCAAGTCAAATGGCGAGTTTGTCCGGCCAGATATCTTCTTTGGAAAAGAAAATGGGAATGGATATTGGTGATATTATGGATGAGATCAGGAGTATGGGGAATACAAGCAAACAGGAAAATGGGGATACTGGGACAAATATCCTGGAGCAGGCAAAAGAGAAATTGGGAGAAATAGGTGAAATTGCTATGCCAGGTGGCGATAAACCCGGAGAGCAGTTATATTCTTCTGAGCCAGAAAAGATTGTGACATCTGAAGGCTCTAGAAAAAATGGAATTGAAAGTAGAGGGAACCAAGGATGAACTTGGGACAGCAAGAGAAACTATATCCACCGGTAAGGGAGAACCTGTTACTGCAAAAAGAAGAAAACTTCCCACTGTAGGTTATGATGACACGGTAAAATTAAGTGAAGAACAGGCGGAAGATGATGCAATGAGAAAGACTTCGATACCATTAGAGTATGAAGATATTATCAAGAAGATACATTCTGATAAGGAGTAAAAAGTGACAAATAAAGATAGAAGTGATGATGTTGCTGGCATAAAGAAGGAAATAGATAAATTCAAAAGAGATTATAACCGCATTAGTGAAGAGATTGGCAAAGTAATAGTAGGGAATAAAGACATTGTAAAGAAAATCTTAATTGCTTTTTTTGCAAATGGACACGTACTTCTTGAAGGCGTTCCGGGCCTGGGGAAGACACTGCTTGTAAAGTCTTTAAGTAAAGTACTCGGCTTTGATTTTAAGAGAATTCAATTTACACCGGATTTAATGCCGGCAGACATTACCGGTACTCAGATAGTTGTAGATAGGGGTGACGGTAGAAAGGAATTCGAATTTTCAGCAGGCCCTCTTTTTACTAATATTCTTCTTGCAGACGAAATCAATCGTGCTACACCAAAGACACAATCAGCTATGCTGGAAGCTATGGAGGAAAGGCAGGTAACTGTTTCAGGAAAAACGCATAGATTGAAAGACCCATTCTTTGTTATGGCAACTCAGAATCCTATAGAGATGGAAGGTACCTACACGTTACCGGAAGCACAGATGGACAGGTTTTTCTTCAGATTACACATATCTTTTCCAAAATTTGATGAATTGAAGAATATTCTGAGGCAAACAACCGCTAATGAAAGTTACACTGTCAAGACGGTTTTTGATTCCAGCTCAGCCGTAAAAAGGGTTGCTGAAATGAGAAAGCTGGTAAGAGATGTTCTCGTTTCGTCAAAAGTGGAGGACTATATTACCAGCATTGTACTGGCAACTCATCCAAACAGCAGAGACACAAGTAATCTAAAGTCTGATGAAGGTGACGTTACAGATTACTCAGAACGGTACATAACTTTTGGGGCAAGCCCTCGTGGTGCACAGGCTATAGTCTTAGCGGCAAAGGTAAATGCCCTTTTAGATGACAGGGCTAATATAAGTTATGAAGATGTCGATAAGATTGCTGTGTCGGCACTGAATCATAGAATACTTTTAAATTTTGAGGCTGATGCAGATAATATAAAGTCTCAACACATTATAGAAAAAATATTAGAAAAAGTAGAAAAATAGATTGATCTCCGTCTTTTTCATAACTTTAGCCACTTTAGCTCACTTAAGGTAGATACCATGCTTGGAGACATTTTTGACGCCAAATTCCTGAGAAAACTCGAATCTCTCTGTATTGAATGTAAGAAAACTTATAGTGGGGTCAGGAAGGGCAATTATGAGGCAGTCAATAAGAAGGGGACAAGTATTGAATTTGCCGATTACCAGGAGTATATTCCCGGAGATGATTTCAGATACATAGATTGGAATATTTATGGACGCCTTGACAAACTGTTAGTAAAGACCTTCAAGGAGGAAGAGGAATTATCTGTTCACATCTTGTTCGATGTAAGCAGGTCAATGATGTTTCCCGAAGAAGACAAGAAATTTAATTATGCTAAAGATCTTGTAATCGCCCTGAGCTATATAGCCTTATCAAGCAAAAACAGTGTAAGGTTGGCAACAATGGCGGATACAGACAAGATTTCTAAAAACAGGACTCCTTTCTTCCAGCAGAAAGCGAATATCTTTGTGATAGCAGATTTTCTAAATAAGGTTACTCCACAAGGCGAACTGGACTTTGTTGATTACATTTCAAAATACATATATGAGGTAAAGGGGAGAAGAGGTACGGTTGTTGTTATATCGGATTTTATGATGAAACCGGAAATCTATACCAAGGGACTTAATTTCTTGAGATTTAAGAACTTTGATATCAAGGTCATACAAATCCTGGGAGCAAATGAACTGAACCCGTTTGGAAAGGAAAAAAGAAGGCAGGTAGTTGATGTAGAGACAAACAAAAAGATGAACATAAACCTATCAGAAGCAAATCTAAGGAAATACAAAGCTTCCATGGAAGAACACAACCAGCGCCTGAGGCACTTCTGCAGGATGAACAGGATAATTTATTCACTGGCTAAAACAGACGTAAAGTTTGAAGATTTCATACTGCGCGATTTGCCGAAAATAGGATTCATAAGATAAAGGGATAAACAGGTGGCCCATTTAAGATGACAACAGACCTTAAATTAAAATATTATTTTCTATTGCTTTAATGATTAATGTGTGTTAATGTATTTCTTAGTTGGTAGTTATGTTGTTCAGTATATACGCGTATATAAAGGCTGCAAGATTTCCAATCTTGCGGCTTTTTTTTATTTTTTTACCTTTTTACTAATTAAAGGGGGGTGATTTTCAGTATGCCGACAGGAACAGTTAAATGGTTCAGCGACTCAAAGGGCTTTGGCTTCATTACTCCGGAGAGCGGAGAAGATGTCTTTGTTCACCATTCCGCAATTCAGTCTGATGGTTTTAAAAGCCTTTCAGAAGGGGATAAGGTAGAGTTTGAAGTCGAACAGGGCGAAAAGGGCAGTAAAGCCTCAAATGTTGTCAAAATATAAATATATTATAAAGCATACTCATATATTTTATACTGTATACTCTATCGAAAAAGAGTTGTATATATAAATAATATAGAGTAGTTGTAAAATATTATTGTAATGATAACGTAGTAGCCCCCAATATCCATGAAGGGTATCGGGGGCTTTTTCTTTATATGCAGAGAATAAAAAAAGTTGGTAGAATACACTAAAGTAATGTCAGTTTAAGTGCAATATTATTGTTGAAAGGAAAACAGAATGAAGATCTATGTAGGAAATATGTCATACGAAACTACCGAAGAGGATTTAAAGCTTGCCTGCGAAGAATTCGGCAAGGTTGAATCTGCCACAATCGTAAAAGACAAGTTTAGCGGTGAGCCAAAGGGCTTCGGATTCGTGGAGATGTCCTCTAAAGCTGAAGGACAGGCTGCAATTGACGGACTGAATGGTAAAGAGTTAAAGGGAAGAGAACTTAAAGTGAACGAAGCACGTCCTCGCACCGAGAGTTTTAGAGGCAGCTCAGGCGGATACGGCGGCGGAAAGGGTGGTTTCGGTGGCGGCAAGAGAGGCGGATACGGCGGCAAAGGAGGATATGGTGGTGGCAAAGGAGGATATGGTGGTGGCAAGGGAGGATTTAGTGGTGGCCGCAGGGGGGGAGGGCGTGGAAGGTAACAGAGAAGCAAGACCTGATCCTGTACTTCCTGTTAATCTGGTTTTAGTTTAACTCGTTTTCCCATGGCGCTTGTTATACGTTGTAGAGCCGGAGAGCTGTCTTTCGGGTCTATATGGACATCCAGAATGCAGAAGCTTTCCGAGTATTTGTGTATATTCTGTAAGACCTCCTCTAATTGGTCCTCAGTCTTAATATCAAACCCCATGCCCGTACCAAGGATTTCAGGTATGCGACTGTAGTTCCATAAAAGTATATCGTTAAACGGGCCATCTAACATCGGCCTCTCAGTTCCATAGCCTCTATTATTCAGGACTACGACTATCGGATTAAGATTAAATCTGGCAATAGTTGATAGCTCCATACCCGTCATCTGAAAAGCACCGTCTCCCACTAATACCAGAGGGCGCAGTTCCGGATTTGCCATCTGGACCCCGATACTTGCAGGCACGGCAAATCCTAACGACGCATAGTACGCTGGTGATAAGAACTCAGTCTCACTGTGGATTGCCATATCAATGGCAGAAAACATCGCGTCCCCTATGTCCGCGATAACAACAGTGTTATCGTCCAGGAAAGAATTAAGACGTTGATACAGGTACTGTAGAGTAATTGCTTTACCGGAAACAGGACTGATCGGCTGGATAGGAGGTGGATGTGGAATATCGGTCATCTCCCGAGAACTGATATCTGCCTTTAAAAGTCCCTTTATGAAATCCTCCATGTATATGTCTTCGTATGTATGGTAGTGAACAGAAATCTTTTCACTGGTAACATAAATTGAACGTTTCTGATCGAGATGGGCCGAAAACATTCCAAGATTAATATCTGTCATAAATGTACCAAGAAGTATCAGGCAATCGCTTGACTCGACATATTTCATCACCTCTTCGCGGCCGATGTCAGCGCAATAAACCCCAAGATACAATTTGTGATTTTCACTGATTACAGACTTGCTAAGCAGTGTGGAAGCGACCGGTATGCGGGTAGATTCCATAAACCGTAGTAAGTTATCCTGAAGCCCGAAACGATGCAGCTCTATACCAGCAATGATTACGGGTTTTTCGAAGTATTAATAAAATCTTTTGCTTCATGCAGGGCTTCAATAAGCGCGTTATTGTTACTCGACCCGGGTGTTGGCTTAGGCAAATGGTCCGGAGAGACTGTAACAGAGACCATGTCGCGCGGCACTTCTATATACACCGGTCTTTTATAGCGCATTGCCGCATTCAACACGCGGTCTATTTCACGGCACGCAGTCTGTGGATCGTTGAGTACGGTTGAAGCCACAGTGAACTGCTCATATACCTTTAACTGTGTATCAAAGTCTCTAACTTTGTGATGTAATAGTGGCGATTTTAAGCGCTCGTTGGTACCCGGCGATCCACTGATTACAACAACCGGAGATTTCTCTGCAAAGGCCTGAGCTGTCGTATTGGCCACCTTGAGGCCGCCAACGCAATAAGTAACACAAACCGCTCCCCATACCCCCTGATTCTGGCATAAGCGTCAGCCGCGAAACCTGCCCCCTGTTCATCGCATGTGTTTACTATCTGTAATTCGCTGCAATCCAGGTTACCAAACAAACCCAACGCATAGTCTCCGGGAATACCGAATACATGCCGTACACCAAAACCATGCAGCCGCTGAATGAGATAACCACTTATTGTAAGTTCTGTATTCATAGCTCTAATTTTGCATGAGTTCCGGAATGGAGTTCCACCATAAGACCCATGGTGGTAATCGCACCTGATGTTAAACCAAAACTAACACCTGCTTTCCATCGTTCTTTCATATCAGATAGATAGAGGCATTTTCATTCGTGTCTGGTGCGCAGGTAGATAATGTAGTACACGAATCCTACGAACACACTACCACCTATAAGGTTACCCAGAATCACCGGAACAAGATTGCTGGAGAATCCGACCAACTGACAGCATCGACATTTGTTCCAATGTAGCCGGAAGCCTTCAGCAGCATCCCCATCGGAATAAAGTACATATTGGCAATGCTGTGCTCGAACCCGGCGGCGACGAATGCCGATATTGGAAAAATAATTGCCACTGCTTTATCAAATACGCTTCGCCCGGCAAACGCCATCCATACTGCCATGCAGACAAGAATATTGCACAACACTCCTCTAAAGAAAGCGGCCCAGAACGGCAGAGAGCATTTGGCGGCAGCAATCGTGAGATATTGATCTGCAATCGCACCGTTGTTCATTTCAGGATGCCCGGAATAAAACACCAGCAACGCCAATCCGCCTGCTCCTATAAAATTGGCGCAGCAGACAATCGACCAATTCTTCAGTAGATCAAGAGTCGAAATCTTGCCGTCGGCCCACGCCATTGCGAGCAGGTTATTTCCAGTGAATAATTCTGCGCCCGCGACAATAACGAGAATCAGTCCCAATGAAAAAGCCAGGCCGCCAATAACCTGGCTGACAGCAAAACCCAGCGTAGAGTCTGATTTAATCAACACAAAGAAGAGTGCGCCCAATCCGATAAAAACACCGGCAAGCACACCGAGCATTATCATAGAAAGCAGTGAGAGGCGCGCCTTGGCAACACCAACTGTTTCTACCCGCTCAGCAATCTCCTTTGGCGAATAGGCATTAAAACCAAAGATTTCAGTCATTAAAACAGCTCCTGATTACAATAAACTAACGTTTAAGCTAAGCTAACCTGCCTGATAGAGAGAATTATGAATAAGAATAAGAGATGATAATATAGGGACATCTGTCCCCCTTTTTCATAATACATATGTCTGGTAAATAATTATTGTAAACATATATTCCTTAAGTTATTATGTCAATAGAAAAGAAAGCGTCTTTAATTATATAGGAATTTACAAAAAAGCCCACGAAACACCCGTCCGAACGGCCTGGCCGGGTGGGCACGAAAAGGTGCAAAACTTCTTTTTTCCTCACGCTAAGATGTCAAGAACACAAAGGGTTTTGCTTTAGGAATATTTCTTTTTCTTAGCGGACTTAGTGCTTGTCCTCGGCGCCTTTTGTCCGGGGAGCTTTGCGTGAGAACATACTTTCGTGTTATTTCGTGATTTTCGTGGGGAATAGTAATTGCCGAAGGCTTAACTTAATATGGGTTTTATAAACTTACTTGCGTTTGGATATTTAGCGTTAATCGGGCTGGTAGTACTAATCTATTTCTTTAGTAAAAAGAAGAATGTGGTCCAGGTTCCCAGTCTGATTCCCTGGAATATACTGAAGGAAGATGTTGTACGAAGCAAAATATTTAAGATAGACCTGCTTTTCCTGCTGCAAATACTCCTGATACTGCTTCTCGTCTTTTTCCTGGCACACCCATACCTCAAATCCAACATAATGAATATATCAGGCAAGAATGTCATCCTCGTCATTGACTCCTCCGCAAGTATGCAGACTTCCGAAGATGACGGGTCACGTTTTGATCAGGCAAGGACGCAGGCGCTCAAAATGGTCGGCAAGTTGAATCAATGGGATAAGATGATGGTTATCTCTTCAGACTATTCTTCCAGGATTGAATCTAATTTTACTGATGACAGGAACAAGTTAAACAAGGCAATTAACAATCTGAAGCCGAAGGATACAGGGACAAATCTTGAAGAAGGTGTGGGCCTCGGTATTTCCTTCCTGAAGAATGTTGAAAGGGGTGAGATGTATGTGTTGACTGACCGGTCGCCGTCTTCGGTAAACGTTGTCAGGCAAAAGCCGGGAGACATAAAATTTATCAGGTTCGGGGAGAAATCTGCAAATGTTGCCATTTCATCACTGGATGTATATCAGGATATGTTTAAAGATTACACCGAGCGTGAGGCCTATGTGACAATCAGGAATTATTCGGGTGAGAACAAGGATGTCAAACTTAGTGTGTCCCTGAACGATGAAGTCATAAAGGAGGAAGAATTGGTACTGGCAGGAAGCGAACAGAAGACACTAAGTGTGAAGAATCTCAGCGCTGCAGGTGTCTTGAAAGCCGGTATCGAGACTGATGATTTTCTTGCTGTTGATAATACCGCCTATGCAATAATTAATGAGATAAAACCGATCAATATTCTATTAGTTTCAAATAATTTCACATTGCAGGGTGAACTGGAGAAGATAGAGCAGGGTACCCAACGGATTAAACTGACCAGGATAAGTGTGTCCGAGTATGAACCGGAAGCTGTAAAGGATTACGATGCTGCTATCTTTCACGAATTTATCCCTGATGTCAGTCCTGACATAAATGCGCTATACACCATTCAGAATATGTACGCATTTGGTCTTCAGGAAGAAGACGCAAAAGATAGTAATAGTTTTAGCAATTTATTGATCCCCGAACAGAGCCTGTTATTGAATGTAAAGGTACTCGACTGGGACAATACACATCCTGTCATGATGCATCTGTCCGATCTCGATGATTTAAGTATCGATGGTGCACTCGCAATGGAACCCCCGGATTGGTCAACACCATTAATAAAGGTATCCGGAAATCCGGAGGATTCTCCTATTGCATTTGCCGGACAGTATGCAGGAAAGAAGGTGGTAACACTGGGTTTTGACCTGGGCGATTTTGATTTTTCAGCATCGGATGATTTGCGGATGCTTATTTTTGACGCTTAATATAATTCAGTGGTTAAATCCATATGAAGCGGAAGAGCATAATAAGTTATTAACCGGCGGGCAGTACAAGCCACACAATGCCTTAAAAGATAACATTGAAATATTAAATCCTCAGGGTGAAACAGTGAAATACGATTTCAAAGGCGATGCTGAGGATCCTTTTTGTATTTAATAGAATAGATTACATGGGGGAATATAAGATTTCAGGTGCCGGTTTCAGTAATAGATTTGTGGTCGAATCTTTTTGTATGAAGAGGAGTCCATGATTATGCCGGAGTTAACCGATGATACAGAACCGG
>CAXGMX010000082.1:0-8932 GCA_964010955.1 uncultured bacterium | reverse complement strand
ACTTTCTTAAGCCTATTAGTTCAAAGTATTTATATTTCCATTTATACTCCAAAAAAGGTATCAATTTTTTTACCGAGAAAAAGTTTTATTATAGTACTACTTTTGCACGATTATACAATTTATATGATGTTGGTCAAGTCTACAGTACTATATTTTGATTCTAACATAATAATTTCATTCCAAATTGTGTAACGACCTGCCAGTAAACAGCTTAGCGGAATTCCGGAGAAGTAAAAAGGTTGTTTTTATGGTAGTGAATTATTGACGCACAAACGTATAGTTACGAAAGGTTGTTATTATAATTCTATAATTTTAAGAACTCTTTACTGTTGAATACATTTTTTTTGGTATTTTTGTTCCGATATTGCAAGCTATTTCATATGGTATAGTACCTATTAATTCTGCAGCCGATTCGATCGAAATTGTTTCATTGTCCTGGTTTCCATACAATATAACTTCACTTCCAATTTCTACATCATGAAGATTGGTTACATCTATAAAGCACCTGTCCATACATACACGGCCTATAATTGGTGCGTGTTTTCCATTTATGAGTACATTTCCAAGATTTGAAAAACACCTGTCAAAACCATCTTTGTATCCGACAGGTATTGTAGCCACTGTCGTTTGTTTCAATATTTCAAATGTCCTGCCATAGCCAATAGTACTTCCAGAATCCAGGAGTTTAAGATTTATTATTCTTGTCTTAACGCTCATTGCCGGCTTTAAGTCAATAATTCTCGAAACATAATTCGAGGGAAAGATTCCATAAAGGATTAATCCGGGCCTTACCATATTAAAATATGAATCCGGCATGTCTAATATGGCAGCACTGTTAGCGGCATGTATTAGAGGGATTCTGATCTTTTCATCTTCAATCTGTTTGATAACTTCCTTAAAAATATTGTTTTGTTCATGTGCAAAAGATTTATCCTTTTCTTCAGATGAATTGAAATGCGTAAATACCCCTTCAATTTCCAGATTTTCGATTAACTGCAGTGCTTTTATGAAAGATAGTGTTTTGTCGGGAGATAATCCTGCTCCCCCCATGCCAGTGTCGACTTCTACATGAATCCTGATATTACGGCAATGTCTTTTTGCCGTTTTAGATAATTCTCTTGCTATATCTAGGTTGCAAACTGTTGCTCCCATCGAATACTTTAAGATATCTTCTGTTTGTTCTGACAAAACAGGATTTAAGACAAGTATGGGTATATTGATGTTACTTTCTCGGAGTTCTATACCCTCCTCTGGAAAAGCCACACCAAGCATATCTACACCATTATCCATCAGTGTCTGACTGATCCTGACAGCTCCATGTCCATAAGCATCAGCCTTGACAATGGCGAGGATTTTTATATCGTTTCCCACTTTCATCTTAACAGCTTGCAGGTTGTGTTCAATAGCATCGAGATCAATCTCAATCCATCTAATTCCACTCATTAGTAACGAGCCTCATAGTGTGTATGTGGATTCGGCCTCTGGGCTTTCTTGCCGGACGGGCAGGCAGGTGGGAATCCACTGTTATTATAAATGACAGAACCTAAAAGGTAGTTTGCGGTCATTTTAATCCCCTTACATAAAAAACAATGTTTTTTAAAAATTAGTTGACGCATTTTGGATACAGGCTAGAATCTACTCACATATAGAAAGGAAACAATTATGGGATTGGCTGTAACATTAAAGATTACAGAAATAGACGAAAACAGAATGGTCATGAAACGCTCCAGATTTCCCAAGGCAATGGGGATAATGATGCTGTGCATAAGCTTCGTCTTCCTTATCATGTACAAAGCCGCAACTGTATACATATGGTTACTGTTTTATTCGAGTTCTATTTTAGATAAGGGTCTCTTCTTTGCTATAATGACTTCTCTTATCGGTTTTCCCTTTCTTGGGTTCTTTTTACTCTTTTATGATAAGAATATAATAGTAGATAAGAAACGGGAGGAGGTTTGTGTACGGTTTAAATTTTTGTTCGTTCCTATTTGGCGGATCAGAATCAAATTTACTAAAATAGATGAAATTATTGTAGAAAATGTATGCAATAGTAAGACAGTTGCCATGCATAGGGCAGCGGCAAAGGGGGACAGGTCAAGGGGATACGGGTTGGATACTGGTTGATGAGTTTGAAGGGTAAAGAACTGGGCAAATTATACTTCGACAGAAATCCTAAAAAGAGAAGAAATTGTCTCATACGCAGAAAACCTCTCCCGCCTGACCTCAAAAAAAGTTGTTTTGGTTGAGCATTAACTTAATAATCCTTCCTCGCCAACTATGGGCGGAACGCCCTCAATTCTTATATTTCTTAATTCCTCAATCATTTATATGTCATACTTTCTCATTGCTTCCGTATGTCTTTACAGATATAATCCTTAGCTTAAATTTGCAACAAACATTCGAGCAATTGCAACGACTTAGATAGTTAGGGTCGCCCCTGTGAGAAATTCAATAATATGGCTAAATTAAAGATTGGTGTTGTTCCGTATATGAATGCTAAACCTTTTATATATGGTTTTCAGGAAAAAGCTGATGAAGTAGATATTGTATACGGCGTTCCCTCAACATTACCACAAATGGTTGAAAACGACGAAATAGACATTATCTTAATGCCTTCTGTAGGCTATTTCAGAAGTGAAGGCTATAAAATTATTCCTGGTGGTTCTATCGCCTCAAACGGACTGGTTGAAAGTGTGAGGCTGTTTATCAGAACGCCTTCGATTGATCAAATCAAAACTGTTGCCCTGGACAAAGATTCTATGACTTCCTGTGTTCTTACAAAAATCATTCTCTGGAAAAGGTATTCGTTGAAGCCGGAGTTTATAACACTCGATGACAAACGGAAAATTTATAATGGATATGCTGATGCATTTCTTGTCATAGGTGACGATGCCATGAAAGTACGGGAAGAGGGTTTCATCATCCTGGATTTGGGAGGAGAATGGTATGAGTTAACCGGGTTACCTTTTGTTTATGCGGTCTGGGCAACAAAGGCGGAATCCAAATTAAAAGGACTCAGCGAACTATTAGTTGATGCGAAAGAACATGGCCTGAAGTGTATAAACGAAATTGCAGACACTGAGGCAAAAAGACTTGAAATGGAAAAAGAACATTGCCTCCGGTATCTGAAAGAATCTATTAAATATAATTTAGGCGAGCAGGAAATTCACGGCCTTAAGACTTTTTACGATTACGCCCTGGAAATGGGAGAAGTTAAGGAAGGGGTTAAGATTGAATTCTACAATTAATAGTGTAATTGACAGGGTATGTTCCCAGAAAAGGTTGCCCTTCGAAGACGGCGTAAATCTTATAGGATCACATGATTTGATAGGTCTGGGAACTGCTGCAGATAGATTATGCCGGAAGCTTCACCCGGAGCAATACAGGACGTACATAGTAGACCGTAATATAAACTATACAAACGTCTGTACTTCTGGGTGCACATTTTGTGCTTTTTACAGAGACAAAGGTGACAAGGATGGTTATGTGTTAGCTAAGGAAGAACTTTTTAAGAAAATTGAGGAGACAATTTCCCTGGGCGGAACACAAATCTTAATGCAGGGAGGGCTGCATCCAGACCTAAAGATTGATTTTTATGTTGATCTCTTGCGGTCTATCAAAGAAAGATTTGACATACATATTCACTCTTTTTCCCCTCCTGAAATAATTCATTTCTCATCACTGAACGATTTACCAATAAAGGAAGTCCTGTCCTTATTAAAGGATGCAGGCCTTGATACTATTCCAGGTGGTGGAGCCGAGATACTCACCGATAGATGCAGGGGCATACTAAGTCCTCACAAATGTTCTGTAGACGAATGGTTGCAGGTGATGAGGGAGGCGCATCTTTCAGGGATAAAAAGCACTGCAACAATGATGTTTGGCCATATTGAAACCATGGAAGAGAGAATCGTGCATCTGGATAAGATCCGGCAGCTCCAGGATGAGACAGGAGGCTTTACGGCATTTATTCCATGGACATTTCAGCCAAAGAATACGGCCTTGTCAGTATCTGCAGAAAAAAGAACCGGCTTCAAGATTGGCGGATTTGATTATCTCAGAACACTCGCTGTTTCTCGTTTATTTCTGGATAATATTCCTAACATCCAGGCATCATGGGTGACACAGGGTTCTAAGATCGCACAACTTGCATTGAAGTTCGGGGCAAATGATCTGGGGAGCACAATGATTGAGGAAAATGTGGTAAGGGCTGCCGGGGTGGATTATCGTTTAAAGAAAGAGGAAATGATATCATTGATAGAAGACCTGGGTTTTGAGGCGACGCAGAGAGATTGTTATTACAATATTCTAAAAGGAAGCCAAACATGAGAGATGAAGATTTTCACAAAGACGATGACTGGGATGAAGAAGATTGGGAAAGATTCCTGCAAAAAGCTGATGTCCGCAATGCAAAATACATGGAGCTCTTCGAAACTTTACATAATCATCCCGATTGTGATGACCTTATCGCAAAAGAGATGGGATGGGATCATGAATACGAAGATTGTGATGATGAGAATAAATCGTGTGATGATTGTGAGAAAAATGATGAGTGCCATATATACGAAATAGATCAAATATTTGATAAATCTATTGAATGTCATGAAGCAACAGAAAAAGATGTTGAAGATGTTAAAAAGATTAAGGCTTATAAAAGAAGTTATGAATTTTGTATAAGACTTAGAGGGTATTTTAAAAGCAATAAAGGAATAGAAACCGACGAGAATGCCATTGATGCTATTACCGCATCATCTATAGTTCCTGTTAAAATAGCAGGAGGGCATGGCATGGGTTATGAGAAAGATTCATTATGCGGAAATATAGCAAATTGTAAACGCTCATTAAAAAATGCCAGCAAATGTATTTATTTGCTTGAGATAGTGAGGGCAAGTGCATCATTTCCTGATAGTGACATTAATTCCTTGATTGGTGAAGCAATTAAAGTTGAACGTGAAGTAATCAAGTGGATTGAAGATCTGCGTTCAAAAATATGGTGGCGCTAAGTTCATATCCGAGGTAGTTTCAGTCACCTGTCGCCTGAAACGACCCTGTGGGCAGCCCACAGATCCGACTCAGTCGGGAGGCGGATTTGCCATGGCGAACAGACTCACGCGGCGAACTTAACTTAAATACTTTGATATTAATGTCAATGTTTTCATTACTTGACAACTTTCATTACAGATGATTTAATTACTTGGTGTCGGAATATTTCGTGCAAATCCACCTTAATTATAAGAGGAGTAAATAATGAGAAGGATCTTCTGTTTGTTGTTGTTCTTTTTCCTGTTATCACGAGTTGCAGTTGCAGATGTTGAATCTGAAGCTGAAGAAAAATTGAAAATGTCAGTTGATAAAGTATTTACAGTGCTGTCTGACAAAGAGCTGACAATGGATCAGAAGAAAATCAAGGTTGTTGCGATTACCGATACAGTCTTTGGGTATCCATTAATGGCTAAATTATCCCTGGGAAAGAAACACTGGTCACAGTTCAGTCTTGAGCAGAGAGCCGAGTTTACAAGCCTCTTTACCGAGCTGTTTCAGGACTTTTATGTCGACAAGTTGGATCTTTTCAGCGATGAAAAGGTTACGTTTCAGCCATCGGTTTTAGTGAATAAAAAGAAAGTGCAGATACCAACAGTTTTGCTATCCAAGGAAAAGGAATATTCAATGCTATACAGGATGGCCAAAACCAAAAATGGGTGGAGGATATATGATATTGAAATTGAAGGTGTTAGTCTAATTCATACATATAGGTCTCAGTATAATCATGTCCTTGAAAATGGTAAGATTGAAGATCTACTAACAAAAATGAGAGAAAAGAAAATAGAAAATGTTAAAGTTCATGACAGCCCGACTGAGTCGGATCTGTAAGCTTGCCCAGAGTCATCCTCCCGCCAGGGGCGGGTCATGAAGCTGCCTACAGGGTTGTCTCAGGCGACAGGCGACAATCTTTGTTTATAGTTTCTCATCTTACTTTTAGCTACTCATCATATGCAATCATTTCTTAATTTTTATTCCAGGTACATTTTAAACAGACCAGTATTTGTCATTCTCGCATTGCTGGGATTATTCACGTATCTTGGATTTCATTCCAGGGATTTCAGGCTGGATGCATCAGCAGATTCTTTGATACTCGAGAATGATCAAGATTTAAAATATTTCCGTGAAACAAATAAAAAATACGGTACAGCCAGTTACCTGCTGATGACATATAAGCCCAGGGGTGACCTTTTTTCCCCTGAGACGCTTAGAAACCTTGGTTCATTGCGGGATGAATTAAAGGGAATCAAGCGAGTTGCCTCTGTTTTTACCATCCTCGACGTTCCACTTCTCAGGAATCCACCTGTACCTATTAAGGAGTTGTTGGAAAACATCAAGAATCTTGAAGATCCTTCTGTTGATTTTGAACTTGCACGGACAGAGTTCAGTACCAGCCCGATTTATCAGGAACTTCTAATCAGTTCTGATCTGAAGATGACCGCGCTTGTGATTAATCTTGCTGATGATGAAGAGTTTGAAAGGATCATTTCCAGACGTAATGAGCTGAAACAGAAACAGGCCGGCGATACTATCAGTCCACTTGAACGTTCTGAACTTGAACAACTTAAAATTGCATATAGAGAATGTAAAATTAGACTGGACAAGGAGAAGCACAGCGATATTACTGCTGTTCGTAAAATAATGGAGGGCTATAGACAGGATGCTGAGTTGTTTCTCGGCGGAGCATCAATGATCACAGATGATATGATCACATTTATCAGAAATGATATCAAAATTTTTGGAATTGGTATATTCATCTTTCTGATAGTAACCCTCGGGGTTATTTTTAGAAAAATCCGGTGGGTAATTTTGCCAATACTCTGTTGTGCTTTCTCTGTTCTTTCAATGATAGGGTTTCTCGGTATATTTGGATGGGAGGTTACTGTAATATCCTCGAATTTTATCTCTCTGCAGCTTATTGTCACCATGTCATTGACTATTCATCTAATTGTCCGGTACAGAGAACTGCGGGTGAAGAATCCTGAATGGCCTCAACAGGAGCTTGTTAAGGAGACGGTAGTTTCTAAATTTATCCCATGTCTCTATACTACCTTAACAACAGTTGCCGGTTTTAGCTCACTTCTCGTTTGCGATATTTTGCCTGTTATTACCTTTGGCTGGATGATGAGCGTTGGACTTATTGTATCTCTAATAGTTACATTTTTACTATTTCCTGCAATACTCATTCTACTCCCAAAAGGCAAGTCAAGAGAGGATAGACAGTTTGGCAAAGTGTTTACCAGTTTTCTGGCGAATGTGACTCAGAATTATGCAAAAACGGTATTTATTTCAACCGGATTATTGGTTGTTATTATAGTTGCCGGTATATCAAGACTCACTGTGGAGAACAGTTTTATCGATTATTTTCGGGAGTCAACCGAGATATACCAGGGGATGAAGGTTATTGATCAGGATATGGGAGGCACGACACCTCTTGATATTCTTGTGAATTTTCAGGAGGTAAAAGATACTTCGTTATCAAATCAAGATGCCATTGCAGAAACTAAGGTTATTGATCAGGATTGGAGAAGGTTTTATTATTTATTTAATACAGCAAGTAAAACACCTCTTGATGTTATTGTGGATTCTCAGAATATAAAGGAGACACCGTTATCAGTTGAAATTATCACTACAGAGTCTGATGAAGATTTTGATGGCGAGTTTGACGAGTTTGATGAATTTGAAGAGTTTGATGAGGTGGATAATTCAGACAAATATTGGTTCACTTCTGACAAAATGGCCTTAATTACAAAGGTCCATAACTATCTAGAGAGTTTGCCTGAAATCGGCAAGGTTTTATCTCTTGGAACTATGATGAAAGTCGCTGAAGAGTTTACGGAAGGTAAGCCTCTTGATGATTTTCAGCTTGCCCTTCTTTATACTCAATTGCCGGATGAATTTAAAGATATGGTTATTACACCTTATGTTTCTATCCCGGATAGTCAGGCCCGTCTGACTGTACGGATAAAAGATTCATTGAAGGGATTAAAACGGGATAGTTTACTCAAAAAGATCAAGTCTGATATGGAGAATAAACTTGAATTGAAAAAGGTTAAAGTCCGCCTGGCCGGTATAATGGTTCTTTATAACAATATGCTCCAGAGCCTTTTCAGTTCTCAGATTTTAACCATGGGGTTTGTTGTGATTGCATTAATGGTTATGTTTATGGTACTGTTTCGTTCTGTAAGGATATCCCTGATTGCAATTTTTCCTAACCTAATTTCTTCAGTTTCCGTGCTTGGTGTGATGGGGCTGGCAGGCCTGCCACTGGATATGATGACAATCACTATAGCAGCGATAAGTATTGGAATTGCAGTTGATAATACCATTCATTATATTCACCGATTCAGGACTGAATTTGAAACGGACCGTGATTATGTTAACACAATGCATCGCTGCCATGGAAGTATAGGGAATGCGATGTTCTATACATCACTTACAATTATTGTTGGGTTTTCTATTCTAGTTATTTCAAATTTTATTCCTACGATCCTGTTCGGCCTCCTCACCGGACTTGCAATGCTGATTGCACTTATAGCAGCATTATCACTGCTTCCGCGATTGATAATTGTATTTAAACCATTCGGGAAATAGAGCTGTTGTGTAATTCCGCAGTTTTTCCGCAATACTTACATTTTGTTCAAAGTCAAGTATTCCGATCTATTATTTATATTTTATTAAATAATGCCGTAACCGGTTCTCGAAGAATAACTTAGGTACTTCACTAAACTTTTGTATAAGAAAGTAAAATATTGGTATTATTATTGATCATGTTTCAGAGATACTATAAAGCAAATCTGGCCAAAAATTATCGTAGCTAATTTAAAAACATTTTAGCTAATATGTTTTTAACCTAGAAACTTAAAAGAGAAAAGGAATAAAACCTTTAAAG